>CAXHHS010000555.1:0-5316 GCA_964015645.1 uncultured bacterium | reverse complement strand
TCATTATAACGAAAATGAAAAGCACCATGATGGCGCCGGCGTAAACGATTACTTCCAGCGCTGCGATAAACGGCGCTCCCAGGATGAAAAAGATAACCGCGACGGAGAGCAGCGATACAATGAGATAAAGCAAGGCATGAACGGCATTCAAACGCGTAATGACCATAATGGTAGAAAAAACAGCGATAAGCGCGGCAATAAAAAAGGTGATTTGCATTTTAAAATCCTGATTTAGTATTCCGTAATCAATTTTTATTACGGAATTAAATTGTGTATGTCGACCGGCGGTTCTTCGTTCTGATTATCCCCTTTGCCTTTACCGCCAATCGCCAGCCCGGCAACTTTGTAATAGTTATATCCCGGGTACTTGCCCTGGCTGTCAATTAACAAATCCTCCTTCTCGTATACCAAATTTTGACGAACATACTCTGCCATCTCGAAATCCGGAATTAATTGAATCGCGTAAGTCGGGCAGGCTTCCTCACAGAAACCGCAGAAAATGCACCGTGAAAAATTGATACGAAAAAAGTGGGGATACCGTCTTCCGGATTCATCCTCGGTTGCCTGCAGGGAGATGCAGTCAACCGGGCAGGCAACCGCGCATAAATAACAGCCCACGCAGCGTTCACCCCCATCGGGATCACGGGTTAGAACAATTCTGCCGCGCCATCGCGCCGGTAACACGGATTTTTCTTCCGGATATTGTATGGTGACCCGTTTGCGAAAAGTGTGCAAGAGAACTACCCATAAACTTCTAAGTACGCTAAACATTTATTCTCCGTCTCTTTTTATTATTTTTGAGAACATTCGGTAATTGCCATTTTTGTGTTACCCTTTCAGGGTAAAATTGTATTTTGGTATCTTTATCCCAGGGTGATACCCTGGGCTTTGGTCTAAAACTGCTTCGCAGTAAAAAATAACGCCAACGGCGTTACAGATCATAGCCCAGGGTTCGCCTTGGAGGCGAACCCTGGGTTTTTGAATATCTACAAACAACCAAACCCTGAAAGGGTTTTATAATTGACAATGAATTACCAACATTCTCTCTTTTTAAATAAAAAATTCAGCTTATTAACAGTACTACCGCCGCGGTAACCAGAATATTCAAAAGCGCCAGCGGCAGCAACACCTTCCATCCGTATGCCATCAGTTGGTCATAGCGGGGCCGGGGTAATGCCGCCCGCAGCAAAATAAAAAACAAGATAAATCCGAAGGTTTTCAAAAAGAACCAGGCGGCCGGCGGCAAAAAATCCGGGCCCAGCCAGCCGCCGAAAAACAAGGCCACATTTAATGCCGAGATGAGAGTAATTCCGATATATTCGCCGACAAAAAACATCCCGAATTTCATGCCGGAGTATTCCGAGTGAAAACCGGCGACCAACTCGCTCTCAGCTTCCGGCAAATCGAACGGCAGCCGGTGGGTCTCGGCGATTCCGGCAATCATAAAAATAACGAACCCGGGAAATTGGGGAATGAAAAACCAGGTATTTTGCTGGGCTTCCACAATTTCCCGCAGGTTGAACGACCCGGCCAGCAAAACAACTCCCAGCAGGGAAAGCCCCATAAAAACCTCGTAGGTTATCATCTGTGCCGCGGCGCGAATGCCGCCCAGCAGGGCGTATTTATTGTTGGATGCCCAACCGGCGAGCACCAGGCTGTAAACGCCGAGGGAGGACATGGCCAGAAAAAAAAGCAGCCCGATATTCAAATCCGCAACCAGTATGCCCGGGGCAAAGGGAATAATTGCAAAACTCATCAACACCGTTGTTACAATGATTGCCGGGGCCAGGATAAAGACCGGCCGGTCGGCAAATGGCGGGATCCAATCTTCTTTGAAGAAAATTTTGACCATGTCCGCCATTACCTGCATTATGCCGAAGGGGCCAACCCGGTTGGGGCCGTAACGGTCCTGCCAGACCGCCAGCATACGCCGTTCCAGCCAGATCAGTGAGGCGGCAATCGTTAAAATCACCAAAAGGATGCCGGCAATCATCAGTACGGTTTGCAACGTGCCGTTCATTTGAGGTGTCTCCTTATTTTCCCGGGCGCCGGCAATTCAAAATAAGGCAGCCACACCAGCGCCGCCGGAAAAGCAGCCACCTTGCCTGGCAAGCCCGGTTGAACTTTTACCGGCAACCGAAGATTTTTTCCGGCCAATTCAACTTCGGCCTCATCACCTTCAGTCAATCGAAGATTCAAGGCATCTTCCTTGTTTAATCCCAGGTATGGTCCCGGCGCCCGCTCCGCAATGGCCGGCGAATGCCCGCTCATTTCTTCCGATCCAAAAATGTGGTAAACCGGCACGATCAACCATTCATCTTCTCCCGGCGTAAACGGTTTGGGTATATTTGTAAAGAACGGTTGTTTTCCATTCCCCGGCGGTTCAATTAAGCGCCTTCCCGGGTCGCCGTCATGCAGGTGTCCCCCGACCTCGATTTGGTATTTGTTTATCGATTGCACCGAATTCCAGGCCGGCGACCAGAAAAAAGGGACCACCGAAGATGGCGGCTCCCCGTGATACCCCTCCATTGAAAACCCCAGAGGCGAATCCACATCCTCCGGCGGCTTTGGTTCACTGACGTTTACATTGGCAAGCATAGCGGTCCGTCCGCTGTAACGATGTGGTTGGCGGGGAATCTTTGTCCCGGAAACCTTAAAGCCGGAAGGAGGCGTTAATTTTTCGATGCCTTTAAAAACCGGCAAGGATTTTGTTAAGGCGGCGATCAAACTGTCCAGGTTTATTGATTCGCCATTTTTTAGTTTTCGGTCGAACAACATCAATTCATTCAGCCAGCGCCAGCTCTCCCGGATGTCCCCTGGCGGTACAAAAACCCGGTAAAAGCGCTGGGCGCGGCCGTCGTTATTTACCAGGGTGCCGCTTCCTCCGGCAAAGGTGGCGGCCGGTAACAGAACATCAGCCTTTGCAGCGGTTGGGGATTTGAAATGATCGATTACAATTACCTGTTTGCAATGTTCCAGAAAGCGCTCGACCCGCTCTGTTTCGGCCCGGCGGTAGAGATCATTTTCCAGGATAATAACTGTCTCTGCCTTTCCCTGCTTTACCGCTTCCATTGCTTGCGGTAACGTTCCGCCGCCCATCAGCGCCAGACCGAGGCTGTTACTTTCCGGCACGGTATAACATAAATCAGCGACTATGCCGGTATTGTGCAAGGCCCTGGCGACATTGGCAGCAGCATCGATGATAGAGATATTACGGCAGGCGGTACCGGAGACAACCAGTGGTTTTTTTGCGGTTCGCAAAGCCGCGGCGATTTTTTCCGCCAGGTCTTTCTGCTCACGGGTCAGGTTTTTCACTTGCGGCGCGGCAGGATCAAGCCGGTGGGCTATGGCAAAACCGAGGCGGGCAATCTCGTCCGGTGTTGCATGATAAATTCCAGCAGCTATCTCATCCAGCTTGGTGTTGCAAGGCGCCGCGACGAAAAACGGGCCATTTTTGTCCTGCACTACTTCCCGTACTGCGGCATCGTGCCAAAGGGGAATCTGCAAATCTTTCGCTGCCTGCAGCGGCTGCCGGCGCACTGATTGGCGGAGGGCTAACGCCAGCATCGGGGCGGTGTTTATAAGATCCTCCCCTAAAACGAGTACGGCGTCAGCATTTTCAACTTCTTTTAGTGTCGGAGTGCGTGCCGGTCCATTCTGCAGGATATCCAATATCCTTTCTATCAGGAGTTGTTCCTGTTCGGAAACGCCCTGGTAAAAACGCTCTTCACCGACCAATTCGCGCAGAGCAAAATTGGATTCCAACGATGCGCGCGGCGAGCCAATACCGATCACTTTTTCGTTTTTTGCCAACAATTTTCCGGTATGCGTTAAAATTGTTTTTTTATCCACCGGTTCCAATTGGCCATTGGCCTTACCGCGCCGCCAGGGGTGGTTTATCCGTTGCGCGCTGTTTACAAAATCATAGCCAAAGCGCCCGCGGTCGCAAATAAAATAACCGTTTACACTTCCATTGTAACGGCTGAGAATACGGCGCAGGGAACCGTAGCGCTCGCCGGCAATGATATTACACCCCAAACCGCAATGCACGCAAACAGAGGGAGCGGATTGCAAATCCCATTTACGGGTGTAATGCTGTTTGAGAGTTTTATCGGTAAAAACACCCGTAGGGCAGATTTCAATTAGGTTGCCGCTGAACTCATTTTCCAGAACGCCGTCTTCGGCGCGCCCGAAATAAACCTGGTTGCGGGAGGCAAAGGCGTTCAGGTCGCCGCCGCCGGCATAGTCGCGATAAAAGCGTACGCAGCGGTAACACTGAATGCAGCGATTCATCTCGTGGTTAATAAATGGCCCCAGGTACTGATTGTTGTAGGTTCGTTTTTTGAATCGATAGCGGCGGTAGTTATGCTGCGTCATGACGGTCATATCCTGCAGATGGCATTCCCCGCCTTCGTCGCAGACCGCGCAATCGTGGGGATGATTGGCCATCAGCCACTCAATCACATTGGCGCGGAACACCTTTGCCTCCGGATCGTTGATGGAAATGCGCAAACCATCCGGCACCGGCTCCATGCAGGAAACGACAATTTTTCCGCCGGCGTCTTCTTCATTTTTAAATTTTTTAACGGCGCACTGCCGGCAAGCGCCCACGGAGCCAAGCGCCGGATGCCAGCAAAAATAGGGCAGATCCAACCTCAGCGTCAGACAAACTTCCAGCAGATTGCGGTTTGCCGATTCAACTTCGTAGGTTCTGCCATCTATCCATATTTTCGCCATAAATTACCTCCAAGGGCATTTTTTTTCGCTGATATGCCGGTTAAAATCATCGCCAAAGTATTTCAAAGCGCTTTGCAGCGGTTCTATTGCCCCGGGCGCCAGGGCGCAAAAGGTAAGCCCCGGGCCGAGGTATTTCACATGGGAATTCAGTAATTCGATATCGCCCGGTTGTCCCTCTCCCCGTTCCATTGAAAGTAATATCTTTTCAATCCAGGGCAGCCCCTCACGGCAGGGGGTACACCATCCGCAGGATTCCTGAGCAAAGAAGTGCTGGAGATTATGAACAAAACCGACCGGGCAGGTCTTATCGTCCAATACAATGAGGGTACCGGTTCCCAGGCGGCTTCCCGCTTTCATCACCGGTTCATAGCCTAATTTAACATCGAGGTGATCTTCTATCAAAAAATCGGTGGAAGCGCCGCCCGGCAGAACGCCGCGAAACCGGTGGCCTTCCAACATGCCGCCGGCGTGATCCTCCAGAATTTCCCGCAGCGTTGTTGGCAGGGGCATTTCCCTGGCGCGGGGGCGCTTTACGTTACCGCTTACACCGTAAATTTTAGTGCCGGCTTGACCGGGCGT
>CAXHHS010000554.1:0-5316 GCA_964015645.1 uncultured bacterium | reverse complement strand
AAAATGAATATTGGAAAATATGTAATATTAGCAATATGCGGTCTTTACAGTATTCTCTGGGGAGAGGATTTTGCAAAATCGTTTTTACGAATTCCACCCGATGCCGTCTCCCGCGCCATCGGCGGGTTCAACCAGGCGTATTCAATTGGCGCCGTAGATTTGTTTATTAACCCCGCATTGTTGAGTCAGCATACCCAAAGAGAATTGCAGTTTTCCAATATCATTGATTTGCTTTCCAATCAATATGCCAGCCTTGCATTCTCTATGCCCCTGGGAGAGGGCGATCATATCGGTGTTGGTTTGGTGGGACGGCTGAATCCCAATCCTCAAGAAAATGGAACGAATGGTGTGAATATCAGGAATTACGATCATTACCAATTTGCAATGGTCGTCGGGTATTCCCGCAATCTGTTTCCCTTCTCCATTGGTACGAACATTAAATATTTCCAAATGGGATATGATGGCGGTGAATTATATAATACCGCCTCCGCATTCGGACTTGATTTGGGAGCGCATTATTTAAACGAGGCTTTCCGCGTCGGCTTCATTTATCAGACACCGTTTGAGATACAATGGAACGATAATAAACGCGAACCTATGCCCGGGCGAATGGGATTGGGCCTTGCCTGGACGCCTTCCTATGTTTCCGAAAATTTCTTGCGGATCTTACTCAGCGCGGATCGTTTTGCGAATGAACCGTTTCAAATGAATTTTGGCATTATTCTCACCCCGGTTTTGAACAAACTGGGCTTGAAAAATTTTAGTCTACGCTCGGGAGTAGGAAATTTTGACCTGGACTCTCACAGCCAAACCAGTGTATTAGACAATTTGATCGATTCCGCGCCGATACTAACCATTGGGGCGGGCTTAGGAATTGACACCGGCGCTGACTGGGGAATCAATTTGGATTATTGCTTTCAGGTCAAAGAGTATATTACCAATCAACATATCATTACCACCCGAATCAGTTTTTAATCGAGTTCTCAATGCAATTCAAAAGAACAACGGCTTTAACAACATATTTTTTGCTCGTTTTAACGGTGTTTCTTTTAAGTAGTTGCATACGCCGTATGCAATCCGTAAATCCTGTTTTTATTCCGATGGAAACATCGCACATCGCAGATATCCGAAAAATCAACCAGGGGCGGGTTCTCAATAAAATGATTTTAGATGTCAGGTTGGATTTAGTCCGCAGAAATCCATCTGTTAAATCTGTAGTCGTATGGTGGCTGGAAGCAAAAACAGCGGGATTAGATATGAAGTTAATTCGACGAAAGCTCATCGCAGAACTGGTTAATTTAAACCGGTTTACGGTTGTGTACAACGACAGCCTTAACGGATTATTAGCCCGGCATAACCTTTCCTTATCCGGCGTCATCGACCAGGAAAGCGCGGTCGAGTTCGGACACCTGTTAGGCGTAGACGGTTTTGTTGGCGGATCTGCTGCAATACAGGATAACCGCTTCTTCCTAAGTTTAAACCTTATAAAAACCAGTAGCGGAAAAACTGTTTGGTCAACTACTGTTGAACATGACTTATAGTAATCAAAAACCAAAACAGGAGAAACAGATATGCCATTACTCCCCGAATGGGCGCCCAATGTGCATCCGCTGATCGTTCATTTCCCCATAGCATTATTAATTACTGCCCTGGTGTTTGACCTGGGTGCGATTATCTTTAAAAATAAAATTTGGCTGCGTTCCGGCGCCGGAATGCTTTACATCCTCGGGGCGCTTGCTGCACTTGCTGCTTACCTCTCCGGTCAGCAGGCCGGGGACGCGGCGGCAATTCCCCCAACAGCCCACCCGACGCTGTCGGAACACGCCGACCTGGCCCTTTATACCGTCTGGTTCTTTGGAATTTACGGCCTGCTAAGACTGTTTTTACTCTGGAAAAAACCGGTTGAAAAAACTGTTGTTACTATCATCATATTCTTGATCGGTTTGGTTGGGATGGGGTTGCTTTACGAAACCGCCGAACATGGGGCAGAGTTAGTCTTTCGCCACGGCGTCGGCGTTGTGGCAGCAGAGGAAGCAAGAGAAGCGCTGGCAGAGAAACAAGCGGAAGAAGAGGCGCTTGCCCGGAGCGGGCTGGTGGCGTCCGAAGATGGCTCCTGGAAATGGAAAGCTGCGCAAGGCGCGGACATTGTTTTGAAGCGCCAATTTACCTGGCTGCTCGGCAATGCTGCGGAACTGAAGCTCGAAACAATTAATGACCAAACCAATGGTATCGTATTGGCTTTAAATCCCCCAAACAGTCCCGCTCTCTTCACTGCCGGAAAACCCCTCAAAAGCGTTCAGGCGGATGTAAAACTCAACGCAGATGGCTTTACCGGCACCCTGAAGTTGGTTCACCATGTTCAGGATGACCGGAATTATGATTTTATCAGCCTGGTCAAAGACTCCTTCGGAGAAGACGGTGAGATGAAATTGGGCCGGATGGAGAATGGAGAGATGAACATCGAGGATCAGGAACCGGTTCAACTGAACGGTTGGATTACCCTGCGAGCGGTCGGCGAGGGCCGACATTTTCGTGGCTACCTGAATGAAAAAATGATTACCCACGGCCATGCCGACCCACTGCCGTCCGGAACAGTGGGATTGTTTATTCAGGGAAAGGGCAAATTTTTACTGAATAATATCACCGTTCAATCTTTGCAATAAAAATCTCCCCTATCAGTAGGGATCAATTCTTTTCTGTTGTAGAATATTCTCCACATCTCTGTTGAATATTCTACGATTTGCTGTTGTTTAAAACTTGCCAGTTATATCAGATTTACCTTCATATATTGTTTTTTTTAGACTTATAATCACTGCACGTTTTCTGGCACAGCATTTGACTTTAATAACAGCGACTAAAATAGAGGAAAAAATCTCATGGAATGGCTTGCAGAAAACTGGTTTTGGCTGCTGATTTTCATCTTCTTTATCTGGATGCATCGACCCGGCCATGGTTGCCATGGCGGCCATGGTCATGGTGAACATCACCATCAATCCAAAGAGGAATCAAAAAGTAAAAATCAGCAACACGTACATCATCATTAATGGAATCACCGCAATTGTCAATAAAAAGGAGGAGACCTCTCATGTTAAGCATAAGAACTGTCACCTGGTCGCTGGCTGTTTTTACAACCGTTAGTTATCTCTTGTGCGTTATCTATGGATTGCTAACCCCGGAAAGCCTGCACATGCACAAATTTCTGGAAGCGGTTTTACCGGCGTTTAAATGGTTAACCGTGGGCGGATTTTTTCTGGGATTGATTGAAAGCTTTCTCTGGGGCACGTATATCGGGTTAGTTTACGTCCCGATTTACAATTTTTTCTACAAACGCTGGGCGTAAGAGTTCCTCTAATGCATAGTAGATCCCTGCTGGTAAATAGTACATCCCAAGCTGGATAGAAACCATGCACGATCGTCAGATATCATGGAACAGAGTTTTTCGACTAGTGAGAGCAAAACTTAAGAAGGAATAAATTGTGAACTACAAACATTTTTCTGCACTGAAAGATTTCACAGAGCAGTTTTGGTTGTTTATAGCTATAACAATTTTATTTATCGTAACCATTATCTTGTTTGGAATTCACTGGCTGATCCGAGTACCTTCTCTATTGCACAGGTATATTAAAAATTGGTTTGATGTAAAACAGGAAACATAAAATCATGCTTATAAATGCTGTATAGCTGAAGCAGCGCTTCCAAGATAATTTTGAAAGATCATTGAAATATAATAAGGAGACCAATAAAATGGCACACGATCCGGTATGCGGAATGGAAGTAAAAAGCCCTTCCGAATATAAAATAGATTATAATGGGCAGCGCTATGAATTTTGCTCTCCGGCCTGCCAGTCCAACTTTGAGGCAGCGCCGGAAAAATATATAGCAGCGCCGGAATCAAAACCGGTCGTAGACTCCTACGGAGAAACTACCTACCGTATTTCCAACGACGGCGTGGAAAGGCTGCAAGTTCCCATCGTGGGAATGGACTGCGCTTCCTGCGTGGTGGCGATTGAAAAAGAGATCGGAAAGTTGCCCGGCGTCAAAAAGGCGAGTGTGAATTTCGCTAACGAAAAGGCTTATGTAGAATATCAGCCGGAAGAAGTGAAAACAACCGATATTCTTAAGGCAATTAAGAAAGCCGGGTATAAAACCGGCCAGGCCAATTTAAAACTGGGTATTGGCGGGATGCACTGCGCCTCCTGCGTTACTGAAATTGAAAATGAATTGCTGCGAACGCCAGGCGTACTCTATGCCAGTGTCGGGCTGGGAACCGAGTCGGTAACCATCACCTACCTGCCCTCGATGGTGAATATGGCTGAAATCAAACAGATCATTGAACGGCTGGGGTATCAAACTTTTGATGCTGCTACACTCGGAAAAGCAGATAAAAAGGCTGCCGAAGAACTAGTGGATGAAAATCAGTTAGCGAGAGAAAGAGAATACCGCACCCTGATGCGCAAATTCATTTTCTCTGCCGTTCTGGCAGTACCGGTGATGTTCTTCAGCTACCCGGATTTACTGGGTCTACCGGAACAATTTCAGCGCGGCAGCGAGCTGTTGCGTTACATCTGGATGGCAATGGGCATTTTAGCCTTGCCGGTGATGTTCTGGGCCGGATCGCAATTTTATACCGGCGCCTGGGCGGCGTTTAAAAACCGTTCCGCCAACATGCACACCCTCATTGCCACCGGCATTACCGCCGCCTGGCTCTATTCAACGGTAGCGGTCTTATACCCCGGGATTTTTCCCGAAGCATCCCTGGCGGATCAATTTTACGATGTTGTTTTCGTGGTCGTGGCGCTGGTGGTGTTAGGAATGGCATTAGAGATTCGCGCTAAAGGCCGAAGTTCGGAAGCGATCAAAAAGCTGATCGGTTTGCAGCCCAAAACCGCCCGCGTCATTCGCAACGGTACAGAAATAGATATCCCGGTGGAAGAGGTCGTATTAGATGACATTATCCTGGTGCGCCCGGGCGAGAAAATCCCGGTGGATGGTGTGGTTGTTGAAGGATCCTCCTCCGTTGACGAATCGATGATTACCGGCGAGCCGATCCCGGTGGAAAAACACGAAAACGACGAGGTCATCGGTGCTACCATCAATAAAACCGGCTCTTTCAAATTCAAAACCACCAAGGTAGGAAAGGATACCGCCCTGGCGCAGATCATCGAGATGGTGCAGCAGGCCCAGGGCTCCAAAGCCCCCATCCAGCGGGTGGTCGATAAGGTTTCCGGCTACTTCGTACCAGCAGTGATCATCATCGCCATTCTGGCATTTGTCGCCTGGTATGATTTCGGGCCGCAGCCCAACCTGGTATATGCG
>CAXHHS010000553.1:0-5356 GCA_964015645.1 uncultured bacterium | reverse complement strand
AGCCTTTTTAATTGCCCAAAAATCGGAATATGGATGAAACTATTTGGATTAAACATTTCAAGCAATAAACTGAAAAAATACCGCAAGACATGCTGGAAACCGCAAGTTGTAGACGGGGATGGCGAGTTAGACGCCAGCAAATATTCCGGTTTGCCCTGGTTAAGCGCGGATGAAGATTGGCCAAACTGCGGCAATTGCCAGCAGCCGATGCAACTATTCCTCCAATTAAACCTCGACCACCTGCCCGACGTCATTCAAAACAAGTTTGGCAGCGGCCTTCTACAATTATTTTACTGCACTAATCGCGAGAAGATGTGTGAAGACGAATGCGAAGCATTTTTCCCCTTTTCCAGGAGCGTATTGGTTCGAGTGATATTGCCGGAGAACCGTAAACCGGGAATCGACCTTCCGGCACTTGAGGATTATTTTCCGGAAAAACAGATCGTGGGATGGAAGGCAATCGATGATTATCCTCATCAGGAAGAATTATTTGAATTAGGCGAAGATGTTGATGATAGCGATTTGGAAAAGAAATCCGTTCAAAAAGGCGATAAATTGGCCGGATGGCCGGCGTGGGTGCAAAATGTCGAATATCCTAAGTGCCCGGAATGCGGGGAAAAGATGCAGCTTGTTTTCCAAATTGATTCGGAAGATAATATTCCCTACATGTTTGGCGACAGCGGCTGCGGCCATATTACCCAATGCCCCAATCATAAGAATAAAGTTGCTTTTAGTTGGGCGTGTTATTGATTGAAAATTGATGATTGAAAATTTAGAAAAATATCTCCGCAATAAACAACAGCGATTTACGCTGAATGAAGCCGCTGTTGCCACCGGTCTATCCGTCGATGAAACCCGCAGCGCGCTGGATGAATTGATTCGCAAGTACATTGCCCGAATCCAGGTAACGGAAAACGGCGACCTGATTTATGATTTCGGCAAACCGCTCCGCCGCTGGGGAGAAAAAACCGCGGCTGAAAAATGGCAATCGTTCCTGGATTGGTGCTGGAAAGTATTCAAAGTCGTTTTTAAAGCCTGGATAACGGTTACCCTGGTGGCCTATTTCGTGATTTTTGTGGTGATTTTGCTGGTGCTGCTATTTGCCAACAGCTCGGACAAAAGCGGTAAACGCGGTTCGGTCAATCTCAGCGGCTTGTCGCACATCTTTTTCGCCATCTTTCGCTGGAATACTGCCACCGGCACAACATTGTATAGAACTGATAATCGCGGATACCGCTACCGGGAATATCAACCCATTCAATCCACGTTAAAAAGGAACAAAAAAAGTTTTATCGCCGCGGTTTACGACTTCGTATTTGGGCCGCCGCGAGTAGAGCCGGATCCTCTGAATAATCAAAAGGAAGCCGCCGCATTTCTCAATAAAGAAAAAGGTGTAGTAGTGATGGCCGAATTGGAGGCGCTTGCCGGATGGACCAATCAACAGGCGGAGCAATTTTTTACCGAATGCCTGGTGCGCTTTGAAGGAGAAGCAAAGGTAAATGAAAACGGCGTGGTATACGGTGAGTTTGATAACATTATCCGGGGCATCGGAAAAGCGGATGAAAATCAAATTGTTTATTATTGGGATGAATACGAACCGGAATATGAGCTAAACGGAAACAGCAAAACGCAAAATATGTGGATTTTTTTGATGAACGGCTTTAACCTGCTGTTTTCCTCTCTGGTCGTGAGTGGAAAGCTGGCGGGATTAGCGGGTCTTGCAAGCCAGGGAGATGCTTCGATGCTTGCCGGTTCGCTGATCGGGGCTATTTTATCAGGCAAATTGCTGTTGGGCTGGATTCCCCTGATATTTTCGATTGTGTTTGTCCTGGTGCCCTTGCTGCGGTATTTACAAATTCAAACGGCACGCCAAAAACGGCATCATCACAATATTCGCAAGCGGTTTTACAAGATTATTTTTCAAACCCGGGCACAGCCGCAAACGCTGGAAGCCGTGCACTACGCCATCAACGAAAATGCCAGTGAAGAAACGTTGTCAAAAGAAATCACTAAAACCATGCTGGAAGAACTGGTTCTCAATCTTAAAGGAGAAACAACGGTTTCCGAAGATGGCAAAGTTCTCTACCATTTTCCGCGCACTGCTTTGGAGCTTTCGGAAGTGCAAAAGATTCGAGAGAAACGAAAGCCGCCGGATACTTTGGGCGAAATCATTATGGATTCCGAAGGATAATTTATAGCAATCATTATTTTGATTGCTGAAAATGAAAGTTTCTGCCTTTTTCTCCCGCTGTATCTTCGATTCGCGCTAATAAAGAACCATCCGGTTGATGGGTATAGATAATCCGGTTCGGAAAATCATGTTCGCGATTCTCGAAGACGGCGATCGTTTTGGTAATTTTCACCAATTTAAACGGCACCGGGCCAGGATTGTGGGGAACCGTGGGAATGTAAAATATTTCGTTGCCAGCGTGTTTTAGTTCTAAAATCTCAATAATTGTTGTATCGTTGCCATTTACCACAAATGCCAGACCTTTAAACGACTGGTTATCGACTCGTTCCCAAACCTCATAAGCACTACCATTTTTTCTCTCTCGCTCCCATTTTCCTAAAATCCAGCTTAGTTGTTCTAAATTTTCCAGGCCATTTTCCGTGGTTTTATTTAGCGGCTCTTGAGTTTCGGTTTTGCAACCGGGAAAAATTGAGATCAGAAAAATTATAAGAAAGCTGTTGAAAAGGCTATTGGCAGCTATTTTCATTAAATTTTCTTCGTTCTATCATTAGATTAAAAAGGCTGAAGGAGTTATAATAGTGCTTTACGTGAAATATCAGGCTCGTAAATTCCCCAACTGTGACCCAGCCGGTTTTCATTCCTGGCAATGTATTGAAAAATATCTTAACAGACTAAATTTCAATGTGATATAAATATCTTCAATAAAAGGCACTTTACTATTCTATCTTCTTTACCGAAACACCTTCTAAACTCGGTTCTTTCTTCATATGATATCTAAATATTGCATTTACCTCTACCTTATCGCCTTGTTTGAGCGATCCTAAAGTCTCTTTCGTGTCTTCAGACACCTCAAACCATATATTTGCTTTATAAGCAGAATTAAAACTTTGATTTGGGGTAATTTTTAGTAGCATCTGTTTTTCATTGGAAATCCCACCGCTGACATCTTCAATATATCCAACCCAAGTAATTTTAGAAAGGGACATTTGCTCCATAAATTTGCTCAATTTATATGGATTACTTGAAAGCCTGACACGAGTATTATAATACTCAACAAATGATATCGACTCTATATCAGTAACACGACGATCCAGATCTTTGATTAAAGAATCTTGGCGAGCTTGATCTTTAGCAAACTTTTCTTCTAACTTTTCTAATTTGATAACGATCAATTCCATGTTACCTATATAAGTACTAATTAAATCTCTTGCTTCGTCATCGGAAATATTATTATCCTCTAAAACATTTTGTATTTGTTGCAATTGATTCTCAACAATTTCTATTTCTTTTTTTTCCCTGCTGCCCATTGCGTCCTTTATTTTGCTTACAGCAAGTTCTGTCGATGCTCCTGCAACAACTCCTTTAAGCAACTCACGATTAGTGCTCGCTTTCTTTGCAATCCAATTCCCTACTGCTTTTAAAGCGCTAATTACAATTCTAATCCAACTGTAATAAGAATTAGAGTACGAGTAAGCTCTTGATGACAGTGTGAAATTCATTGTATGCATTTTATTAAAAAATTGGCCGACAATAATAATCAAGAAAAAAGATAGCAGTGTTCTCTTAAGCATTTTATAACCCCTCTATACCTATAAAAAACCATGATATGAAAATTCGTTAATCTATAGCTTGTTTAACATTTTTGGGTTTTTAGAGCAGCGCGACTTAAGCTGTTGTTTTTTATCGGGTTTTGGCATCGAAAATTTCAACAAGACTAAACGCCTGTTTTTTTGGTAAGCCTACAACTTCTTTGTCAAAAGACTAAAACATTTGAGAATGTATAATACCATTAATTTTAAACTAATGGTCATGGCCGTCGAGTTCCTCGTAGAGAACCATTATTACACTTTGATTGATATCTAACCTCGGAGTATCTCTCAGCTCAGAGTATAAATCCAAATAGCCATAGTCTTTGGCAACTGCTTCTGTGATATAGGGCTCTTCCCAACCAAATCCTAAAAGATAAATACGTTTACTCGAAATACCTTCTCTTTTTAAGAGATTTTCTACTGTATATGCTCTTCGAAACGACAAATCTAAATTATAATTAAATTTTCCTGTTTTGCTAGCTCTCCCAAATAAAGCGACTTTCAATTTCGGATTAACTTTTAATTCGTTTGCAAAATTTTTTATTTGGCCCTCCAAATATTTTGTAACAACAACGTCGCTATCATAATCAAACAAAACCAGGCTACGTGGACTATTTGCGACCGACAAAACATGACAATATGCTAATTCTGCAGCTATTGGTCCACAAAGTGGACACTTGGATAGATGGGTAAAATACTCTTCATAGGTGATCCCTTTGTTTTTAAAGGTTTCTCTCATTTCGATAACGTGAGCTTTTGCTTTAGAGCCTCCTTTTTCTAAGTTAGAAGTATAAACAGTATTCCTGCATTCTTGCTCTAACATTGGGTTATGAGGCTTTGAGACAATTGTGCCACTAAATATATCGGGCAAACCCATATCATCAATAGCTAAGTGTATACTCTCGTTCTTTGTAACCGGATCATTTATAGAATTAATAGCTGTTGTTTCATTTCCTTTTGTGATATCTGCAATAGTTAACTTACCTTTTTGAATAATTTGTTTCATACTATCTAATGATGATTCTTGAGCATTAGAATAATACTGCAATAAAGCGAAAAAAATAATAACCAAAGATCGACAAATATAGCTCGTATAATTCATTACAAATCTCCCCACTTAAAGATATTCTCGTTTCGTTATTTGGAAAAGAAAAGTTAGTCAACCAGGTAATTTTTCAATTTATTAATAAATGATTGAGTGCTCCATGGTTGTATTCCTTTAAAAGTATCAATTTTCTTTCCGCTATTATCAAATACAACATTGATCGGTAGCCCATCATGATAATCTATTCCAGCAAAATTTCTTATTGAGTGCTCCTTATCTCGGTAAAAGGGTATCTGAAGGTTATATTCTTTAATGAAATTTAAAGGCTTTTCATCTATTGCATCAGTGCTGATAAGGACTAAAATTATACCTAAATTTTTTAGTTCAGGATAATCTAAAGAATAAAATTTTTGTAAATCTCTGGGAAGTTCTTGTATACAAGCAAAACACCATGTCGCCCAAAAATGTAGAATCAGTATTTTACCATGATTCTCAGCCATGATTTCATCCAATGAAGTATCTCTGGTATTT
>CAXHHS010000552.1:0-5373 GCA_964015645.1 uncultured bacterium | reverse complement strand
GATGCAATGGAGTCTCGTGGGCTCGGAGATGTGTATAAGAGACAGGCTTTGGCCTCAACATTTTGCAGGTAAGGCAACAGGCTTTTACCTTGTGCAGATGTTATTTTTCTGCCATCATAAACTTCGGGATAGGTTGCGCCGGCGACTTCGCAAAGGGTGGGCATTATATCAATCAGGTGTCCCACATGGCCTGTATTCATTTGGCCGGCGTTTTTAAGGCCGGCCGGCCAATGGGCGATAAACGGCGTGGCGATTCCCCCTTCGTGAACAAAAATTTTATATTTCCGCAGCGGCGTATTGGAATAGCTCGCCCAACATTGCCCCTGGGAAATACTCCATCCGCTTTTTTTGCGCCATTCGGGGTAATTTTCGCTGGTGTATTTTCCCCAATTCATCCCAAAGCGGCCGAGTTCACCGGAGCAGCCGTTGTCGGACATAAACAGAATGAGCGTATTGTCGAATATCCCTCGCTTCTTCAAATAATCGACAATGCGGCCAACGTTTTGATCCAGGCGGTCTATCTGAGCGGCATACATTGCTCTGCGAAAATCGAGTTCCTCCTGGTCTTTTTTATTCAACGAATCCCATTTGGGCAGAAAATCGGTATCAATCGTTGGCTTGAAATCGAAACCGGGGCGTTTTTCCATTTCAAATCCACGCACGCGGGGCAGCTTTTGGTTTTCACTAACGATGCCCATCGCCTTCATGCGCTCCAATTTTTCTTCGCGGAGTTTATCCCAGCCTTTTAAGTATTTTCCACGATATTTTTCGATTAATTCATCATGTGCTTCCAACGGAAAGTGCGGGGTATTGTAACAAACGTGCAGCATAAATGGCCGGGAGTCATCCGTTAACGCCTGGTCGATATAATCGATTGCTGTGTCGGTAAAAAAATCCGTGGTGTAAAATTCTTCTTCTGGGCGATAGGGATTGACCGGGTTTTCGCCAGCAGGAATCAATAATTTTTTATCGCGATAAATATCGCAGCCCGGGAGCACTTTCCAATAACTATCGATATGCGGGTAAACGCCGGTAAAGCGCTCAAAACCGCGAACTTCCGGTCGCGAATAGGGTTCGTGACCGGCATGCCATTTACCGGACATCATGGTTTGGTAACCGGCAGATTGCAAGACTTCGGCAAATGTAACACAACGATCATTCAAATTCCCCAGGTATCCGTCACCGTAATCGCGATACACCATCATACCGATGCCTGCCTGGTGGGGATAAAGCCCGGTTAGCAGGCTGGCGCGAGCCGGACAACAGCGGGCGGTGTTGTAAAATTGCGTCATCCGAACGCCGTTTTCCGCCAGCCGGTCGAGATTGGGCGTATCGATCTCGCTGCCAAAGCAACCGATGTCAGAATAGCCCAGGTCATCAACAAAAATGGTAACGATATTGGGTCGCAATGATTGGTTTCCTCCGTATTTTGTGAAAGCGAAGGCCTTTTGTGCTGTTAAAACTGTAAGGCCCTGGAATGAAGTTTTAAGAAAATCTCTCCGGTTCAAATTTTTTGTTTTAATATATTTTGAGATGTTTCGGTATTAATTTTAAGTAAACACACAGGTAAATAGGCTGTAGGAAAAAGAGCCGATTAACACTTAAATGGATCCGAGGCGTCTATGTCAATCAAATCTAACCAATACCGCACACACACTTGTAATGAATTAAATAGCGAACATGGCGGCCAAAAAGCACGGCTGATTATGATTTCTGGGTTCGATCGTTATTTCCAAATTGCCCCCTGTTTCCGGGATGAAGATGTCCGGGCAGACCGATCTCCCGGCGAATTTTACCAGCTTGATCTGGAAATGAGTTTTGTTACCCAGGAAGATGTTTTCGAACTGGTGGAAGATGTAATGTTGACAACCTTCGGCAAGTTTACCGATTGGCAGATTCCGACGCCATTTCCCCGGATTGCTTACGACGACGCTATGTTAAAATATGGCAACGACAAACCCGATCTGAGAATTCCATTAGAGATTCATGATATTTCTAACCTGTTTAAAAACAGTAATTTTCGGGCATATTCCGGCAAAACCGTGCGAGTGTTACCGATTGAAAATGGCACGGCGTTGTCGAGGAATTTTGTTGATAACGTCATAAAATTTTCAAAAACCATTGATGAACATGGCGTAACCTGGATTGTGGTTCAACCGGATGGAACGGTAAAAGGGTCTTTAGCAAAATTCTTTACACCGAAAATGGTGCAAAATTTATTAAAAGCCTGTTCCGCCAAACCCGGTGACGCTTTCTTCTTTTCAGGTGCTGATGATGTTTCCACGGTTTGCAAGCTGCTCTCGGCGCTCTGGCTCCATTTGGGCAAAGAACTAAGTTTGATAGAAAAAGACACCTACCGGTTTTGCTGGATTGTCGATTTTCCCATGTATGAGTTGAAAGATGGTAAAGTAGAATTCAGCCACAATCCTTTTTCGATGCCCCAGGGCGGGTTGGAGGCGTTGTCGAAGCAGGATCCCCTGACGATAAAAGCCTTTCAATACGATATTGTTTGTAACGGCATTGAATTATCTTCCGGCGCGATCCGGAATCATTGCCCCGATATTATGTACAAAGCGTTTGAAATTGCCGGGTATTCCAGGGAAACAGTCGATGAGAAATTCCGGGGTATGATTAACGCGCTGCAATATGGCGCACCGCCGCACGGTGGTATTGCGCCGGGCATCGACCGAATTGTTATGCTTATTGCCAACGAACCGAACCTTCGTGAAGTGATTGCTTTTCCGATGAACCAGAAAGCGCAGGATTTGATGATGAATGCGCCGGGGAGCGTTACAGAGGAGCAGTTGAGGGAGCTTCATATCCGTGTTGCGGCGCCGCCAAAAAAGAAAGTATAACGACACGCTGAACCTGCGAGCGGCGTAGAGCAACGACCCTTTAATAACACCACATAACTTTATGTTTTCTCAATACTTTCATAAATGCTACGAGCCTGCTCGTCAGGATTATTACCCTGATTTGCTCTCAAATTCTGCTATTATACGGCGAATCTTTTCTGCAAAAATATCACCTTGCTCTGTTTTTGAATATATTGTTACCAAGATTATCTTTAATTTCGTCTTGATGTAATAAATCAGCCTGTAACCAGCTCGTTTTCCTTTCTTTATATCCGAATTCTTTACTCGTACTTTATAAACCGTATATCCTACACTTTGAATCTGATCTCCTAAAGTTCTGCCTGATTCTAAATCTTTTATGACTGGCTGAACATCTGATTTTATATGGCGATACTTTTTTGAGAGATGCCTGATATTTCGCTTAAATTCTGGTGTAAACTCTACTAGTATTTTTTCAGAAATATCTTCATTCGGCATCTATTCCCTCCCACAGTTCAGATACCGGTTTAGTTTCGTCTCTTAATGCTTCAAGCCAACCTTGCCGAAAGCTTTCTTCGGCTGATTTTAAGGTTATACTTTCTCGGAATAGACGTATTATTTGCAATAAATAAGGTAAGTGTTCTACCGGTGTCTTATTTATTTCCTCTAATACTTGATCATGATATTTTGAAATATTTGTAGCCATTCATATCACCTTTTTTACTTTTAAGCTACACGAATTTTATTTGAAAATCAAGCTGACATTTTGAGACACTATTTTTGTCAACTCCACAACCGTTAAATCCGTATGTAGCCGCCAACTCTCGATCAATTCATTGATCTTCCAAAATAACAGCCACGGAAGCATTTTCGGTATTCCGGAAATTATATCGAATATGTCCCTTTGGTTGATTATCCTGAAACCCTTCCGGGCTTGCGGAGACCAGCGATTTTCCCTCTAAACGCGGTTCAATTGAAAGATTCGCCAATGTATTCCCTTTGACCGAAATTGTCTTCTTAGTGTTGCCATTTTCTATTTGCCGGGTCGTTTTAACATGCGTCCAGTGTGTCTTGCCATTTTTAACAACCGGCATATATACTTCCGCAAACGCCCAGCTTTCCGGCAAATGCTCGCTAACGGTAAAACCATCATCCAGTAAGGAAAAATCCACCCCGGCAAGGCGCTCCACCGGCAGTAGGGCGATAATTTCATCCCAACCGTAGTAGGCGCTGCCCCAGGGTTTATTATTTTCATCCCAGCATTCCGGTGTGATGGGAAAACCGTAATCGCGCACCAGGCCGTTAAAGTGCGCCAGGGTTAATTCGATTGCCGGATCATCAACATTGTGGCGGAACATGCCTTCGATTGCCAGGTAGGTGTTGATGGTATTGGCATTGAACGGCGGAATTTGCTCGGAATCGGCGGCCCGGATTCGCAGCGGCACTTCGCTGAGAAATCCGCTTTCAGAGTTCATTACCCAGTGTTCGGTCATTTTTTCAACGTACTCAGCCGGGAAGTATGGCGAATAGAATGGCGCTAAATTCCAGACATCTTTGGTTTTTCCGGAGCCGAAGTAATTCGGCGTATCAATTTCCCAATTGGATGCGATACCGGTCAAACGCGCTTCTTTTAATTTGCGCCACTTTTCAGCATCTTCAGTATTTCCCAGTTCTGCGGCCATTTGTTCCAAAACGCCAACGGCCATAACTTCGCGGCCGGATTCGTCTTCGCCCGGTTTCAGGTCTTTGTCTTCATAAACCGCTTTGTAAATGGAATATGCTTCTTCCAAAAATTTTTTATCCCCGCTGCGGCGATAAACCTTCCAGGCCAATTCGGCATGGAATTCCATTGGACTGGCATAAATCGGCGAATGCCAGGTAGCGCCAAAGGTTTCCGGCAGCGCGCCGTTTTTTAAATGCGACAACATGGTTTTAAAATTCAGGAAATTGCCATACCCCCACTTTTTCTTATCAACAACCAGCGTTGTCATCGCCTGAAACGTGACGGCATCAAAGCCGAATAATGTTCGGAAATTATTGATTGCCGCAACGGTGTAGGGATAAGGTGTGTTGCCCTTGCCGGCATCACGGAAATACATAAAATACAGTGCCCAGAGGTAGTAATAGGTTTCGACAAATTTTTCATCGGAACAGCGGAAATGGGGTATCTGGTCATTCAACAAATCGTTCATGAATTTGGTTTTTGCGGCCAGCGCGTCTTCAGCATTTTTTAGCACTGCTGTCGCTCTCCCAACTGCCTCATTATATTCGTCTCCCATTGCAAAAACCAGGGTTAGGCCGTTTTTATCACAGGGAATTTCAAACCGGTATAATTTCTGGCCATTCTCTTTGGTTTCGATTTTACAGGATTCGCCAAAGTCTTTATCGGCCATTAAAACTTTGCTCATGCCGTTATAAACAAAATCCGCCCAAACAGCCGGGCCACGGTTTTGGTCATGAGACACTCGTGCTAATACCCGCCCGCCTTGTTCTTTGACATGTAGGCATTGGTAGGTTTTATCATATTCAGCCTGTCTCT
>CAXHHS010000551.1:0-5374 GCA_964015645.1 uncultured bacterium | reverse complement strand
TCGATGATTTTAAATTGCAAAATCGCCTGGTCACCAACAGCGAATTTTTGGCATTTATCGAAGACGGCGGCTACCGGGATTTTCGCCATTGGCTATCGGATGGCTGGGAAACGCTTAAAACAGAAGGCTGGGACTCGCCCCTGTATTGGGATAACATCGATGGCGAGTGGCACGAATTTACCCTCAACGGTTTGCAGAAATTGGATCCGAATGCGCCGGTCTGCCACATCAGCTATTTTGAAGCGGATGCCTACGCAAGCTGGGCAAACAAACGGCTCCCCACGGAGGCAGAGTGGGAAATTGCCGCCCGTTTATCCCAACCGAAAGCAAAGGATGGTAACTTTTACGATTCCGGTAATTTCCATCCGGCAGCGCTTTCGCAGCATTCTCCTTCAACGGAAAATGGATTGTTTCAACTGTTGGGCGATGTTTGGGAATGGACGCGCAGCTCGTATTTGCCCTATCCCGGTTATCGCCAGGAAGAAGGGCCGTTAGGCGAGTACAACGGCAAGTTTATGATTAACCAGATGGTATTGCGTGGCGGCTCTTGCGCCACATCGGAAGACCATATCCGTATTACCTATCGTAATTTTTTCCAAACCGATAAGCGCTGGCAGTTTAAGGGATTGCGGTTAGCGGAGTAAAGGTTTGTAGTTCACGCTTTAGCGTGATCATCCTGAAGGATGAACTACGAGCTGAGAGGAGCTTTTTATCGAAAACATCGGTATTTGGGTTACGCCATTGATTTTACTGCCAGGCGTTGCACTGATTATTATGTCAACCTCCGTGCGCTACGGGCAGCTCCATTCCGAAATCCATCATGTCACTGGTAATAATGATGATATTCCCGAAAAAACATTTAATCATTTGATTTATCGCGGAAAAATGTTTCGAAATGCGCTGGTGAGTTTGTATATCAGTGTGGGGTTTTTTGCACTGGCAAGTTTGTTAGGCGGCATCACCGTTTTTTGGGCAAAATTATCATTTTGGTTAATAATTTCGCTAACTTTCCTGGGAATCTCAGCGCTGCTTTTCGCTGCTTACGAGCTTATCCGGGAATCGATCTATTCCCTGGAAATTATTTGTGAGCACCGTAAAAGAGGGGATTAAATATTTTCTTTAATTCTTGTTAAGCGATGCCAAAATCGCATCATCCAACACCACATTATACCGCTCGCCGGGAGTGGTATTTTCCAGCTTAAGAACGCCGCGCGGGCAAACCGCTGCGCAAACGCCGCAGCCGACGCAGGAAGAGCGAATGATATTTTGGCCGCGTTGGGCGTACCAGCGCACGTCAATGCCCATCTCGCAATAGGTAGAGCAATTGCCGCAGGAGATGCACTGTCCGCCATTCGTGGTAATCACAAAACGCGATTTAAATTTTTGCACCAATCCTAAAATTGCCGCTAACGGGCAGCCAAATCGGCACCATACGCGATTTCCCATAAAGGGATAAAAGCCGGTTCCCACCACCCCGGCAAAGGCTGAACCGATCAAAAAACTATAGGCTTGATTGACCCGCCAGGTATAATTGCTAAAAACCGCGCCATTGGATAGATAGTTGGCGAGCTGCATCACCGTCATCACCACCGCGAAAACGAGCACGGAGTGGATAATAATGCGCTCTCCCTTCCAGGCTTTTAAGGATTTATCGGAAAGCTGGCGAAAGGGGTCGCCTAACGTTTCCGCCAATCCGCCGCAGCCGCACACCCAGGAGCAGTACCAGCGTTTGCCGTAAAAATAAGTCATTACTGGCACCACGGCGATTGCCAGGATAATGCCCCAAAACATCATAAATATTCCCAGGTTGCCGCCGTTGATCAAATTATCGAGATTCCAATCCATAAAGAAGGTGTAATTTAACGGCCAGGCGTTTTTTAAATCCATGCTCGGTTTATTCAAGCGTTCCAGCAGTGCCGGGATCATAAAGGCAAAGCCGAATTGGAAAAAGATAATCGAGGCGGTGCGAACCAGATGGTAACGATTATGGCGATATTTGATAAACATCCGAACGCCCATTACCGCGACGACAACGGTGTATAAAAATCCGTACATAAACCAGCGGTCGGCCGGTTGGTTACGCAGCAACTCGCTAACCGGGTCAACCAGGATAATGGCGTTTACGATGTATTCGGGAAACCAGTATAGCAAAACGTAAAACCCAATCAGCCAAATGCCCAGGATAATGCCGATTACCCCACGGGCCATAGTGGAGCTAAAGAAAATATGATTGTTCTTGATGCCTGGCAGCGTATTGAGATCCGGGAGGAAATAAATTAATGCACCGATGGATGCTAAAATGATGCTCAAATAAAAAAATAGCAGCGTATGCTCTTGAACGAAACCGCCGGAAGCTGCTTTTAATATCCAGAATTTGTATTCGCCCAGGTTGTAGTCGCTTAAACTATTATCGCTGTTTATATGGGATTCGATGGCATCCAACGCTGCCAGCTTAGAACCGAAAATTTTGTCCTTAATGGGAGAGAGCTTTTCCAATTGCTCGGCAGGCACTTTCACTGCTGCTCGATTTAAGCTGTCTTCAGTGATTTGATAATCGCCAATAAACGCCGCCGCCGTAAAAACGGTTAACCCGATGATAAACAAAACCAGGCCGGTTATTTTGATAAAATACAAACGTTTATTTGTATGATCATGTGGTTGGGTTTGAAGCCCATTTAAAGAAGCATCATTATTATCCATTTGATTCTCCGAAACTCATTTTAGTCACGCAAATATCCGTCGAAGCAGTGTTCGCTTTTGCTTTAGTTGTAAGTTTTGCCCGCTCTGCCGGTTAAATGAATCGATGATTTCTTGTTCGTACTGTTTATAAAACTCCGGGTCGAAATTCGCTTCCGGCAGGTGCTGCAAGACGTATTCAACCGTGCGATTTTCTTTGATCCAGCGTTCGCACACTTTATGCCGCATGCGAATGCCAAAAAAATTCATCCCGGTAACCTGGCGAGACGCTTTATTAAACACAATTTTAACGCAGTGGCGACCGGCAGAATGTTCCCAATAGAAAAAATCTTCATCTTCCTGCGGAACGTTGTTAACAAAGCCGTAGGTTTGATATTCGATATCCAAAAACTTTGCGGAGTTGAACCAAATGCCGCGCTCATATTTTGTGCGCTTTCCGCAAATCGTTTTGGCGAGCGCTTGCCCTTGCATTCGCCCGGTGTACCAAAGCTGCTCAATGCGATTGCGCGGGGTGTTTTCAACTTTGATTTCGACACAATCGCCGCAGGCATAAACATCGGGAATGTTGGTTTCGAGATAGTCATTCACCAGAATACCGCGATTGGCTTCGACATTGGTTTTTTTCGCTAAATCGATATTGGGATGAACGCCAGGAGTTAATCCCACAAGTTGGCAGGGGATTTCCTGGTCGAATTCGGTTACAACCGCGCGCACCCGGCCATTCTCACCGGCGAGAATCTCTTTTAGATTCGTTTTGCGAATAATGCCAAACCCGTGTTCGACAATATGGCGAGTGATGAGTTGCGCTTCCTCCTTCGGCAAAATATTGTCCCAATAATATTCCTCACGGATCAGAAATGTCGTGGAAATGTTGCGCGAAGCAAGCATTTCACCCAGCTCAATGCCAATTAAGCCGCCACCGACAATAACCGCTTGCCGGATACTTTTGGTATTCTCTTCCAGAAGCTCCAAATCCTGGTAAGAATAAAGCCCTTGCACGCCGGGCAAATCCTGTCCCGGCCAGCCGAATTTATTGCTTTTGGAGCCGGTCGCCAAAACAAGCTTATCGTAATTTAGCGTCCTGCCATCATCAAATTGTAGCGTTTTTTGATCAGTGTTGATTTCCGAAACATACCCTCGCATCAGATCGATACGGTTTTTTTTCCAAAACCAATTTTCGTACGGTTTGGTGTGCTCATAAGTCATGTGGCCCATGTAGATATACATTAGTGCGGTGCGGGAGTAAAAGTGGTCGGTTTCGTTTGAGATGACGGTGATTTTCATATCGCTGTGTTTGCGAACGTGACGGGCGGTTGTAATGCCGGCAATTCCGTTTCCGATAATCACTAAATGCTGCATGGTTAAATTCCTCTTTGTTATTCCTTCCCCAAAACCACTTTAACTTTCGCAAAATATACCGTGGAGTTTTCACGAATCTATCACAATTATTTCGCGAAGGGAGGAAAAATTGAAAAGATAATTTGTCCTCCCTTCGCGAAATAATATAAGGATAACCAATTAGAGATTTTCTATCAAGAATTTTGTCGAATTAGGTTCGACAATTATATACATCATTAACATATTTTTGTTAACAAAGTTAACAAAAATAATTGGTTTAAATTTTACTTCGCAAATTTAAAACGATATTTAAATTCAATATAAATATAGAGTTATGGTGATTGATTTCGAAGAAAAAATTGCGACGCGTTTTTCGGTACTGAATTTGAAGAAGATTGGGGTGAAAGAAAATTGAAAGGGAAGTGAAAATGAAAACTTTGAGAACATTTTTGACCTTACTTTTAGGCGCTTTTGCGATCTTGTTATTCCAGCAAAGCGCACAGGCACAAGGGTTTTATGCGGAATTCGAATATGAAGATTATGAGGATTATGCAGATTATTATGATGAATATGAATACGATGAATATGATGAATACGAATACAATGATCCGGATTATGTGGTCGTGAACCGCTATCGCTATTTGTACCGGCCGGCATATATCGCTTATCGTGCCCGGTATTATAATCCATATGTCATGCAAATTCGCTTTACATTCGGCAGCCCTTTTTGGAGCGCAGGAATTTATTGGCAACCAGCGCGCTACCGGTATGTGTATTACGATTCATATAGTCCCCATAGAACCGTCGTTGTAGTAAATTCGCCATATCGTTATGGACGACATCACAAATATTATTACCCGGGCGCCAGTTGGGGATTTTGCGGAACTGCCGATTATTTTTACATCAATTATCGCTATCGCCATAAAAAATATTATCATCACCATAACCCCTATCGCCACAACCATCACGATTATACCTATTACAATGACCATCATCATCACAATAACAACCATGGACACGGTCATTATCAAGATAACGATCACCGCAATGATAATGGTTATGATTACGGCCGGCGGGATTGGGATCGCCGCAATACCACTCGCAATACACCGGATCGAAATATCCACCGGGGCCGCAATACTGATATACCGAAAGATGAATGGGCTGACAATGGTCGAAGCTCGCGCCGGGATACTTATTACGATCGGGAAGATAGTGTAGAAGAATTAGTAAAGCGTCGTGGCGAAAAGGCATCGACTCGCAATACGGAAACGGCCATTGCCCGGAACGAAAGCTGTCTCTTATACACATCTGACGCTGCCGACGAGCTTCTTGGTGT
>CAXHHS010000550.1:0-5379 GCA_964015645.1 uncultured bacterium | reverse complement strand
ATCGAGTATCGAGTATCGAGTATCGAGTATCGAGTATCGAGTATCGAGTATCGAACAATTTTCAATAGACAATACTCAATCATCAATTCGGAGGATCGCTTATGGCTTTAGAGACATTTAGTTATGACAACAAAATTGTGCGCAATTTTGCCATTGTCACCGGTTTGTATGGCATTATTGGAATGATCGTCGGTTTGTTAGCGGCAATTCAAATGTTTGAACCGGCAGCCAACTTAGGCAACCAGTTTACCACATTTGGCCGCATTCGACCGCTGCATACCAATGCGGTTATTTTCGCCTTTGTCGGTAATGGTATTTTTATGGGCGTTTACTATTCCTTACAACGTTTATGCAAAGCGCGAATGTTTAGTGATTTGCTCAGCAAACTGCACTTTTGGGGATGGCAATCCATCATTGCCTCCGCCGTGGTTACCCTGCCACTGGGAATGACGACCGCTAAAGAATATGCTGAGTTGGAATGGTCTATCGATATTTTAATCGCAGTGGTTTGGATTATCTTCGGTATTAACATGATCGGTACAATTATGAAACGCCGCGAGCGGCATATGTACGTGGCTATCTGGTTTTATATCGCCACATTTTTTACGGTTGCCATGCTGCATGTGGTCAATTCCTTTGCCGTACCGGTCGATCTGTTTAAAAGCTACTCCCTGTTTGCCGGTGTGCAAGATGCCCTAGTGCAGTGGTGGTACGGCCACAATGCCGTGGCGTTTTTCCTGACCACGCCCTACCTGGGATTGATGTATTATTTTCTTCCCAAGGCCGCCAATCGCCCGGTGTTTTCTTACCGCCTTTCTATTATTCACTTCTGGGCATTGATTTTTATTTACATTTGGGCTGGCCCGCACCACTTATTGTACAACGCTTTACCGGATTGGGCGCAATCATTAGGCGTTGTTTTTTCGATAATGTTAATTGCGCCATCCTGGGGTGGGATGCTGAACGGTTTACTGACATTGCGCGGC
Organism: uncultured bacterium; assembly: GCA_964015645.1. Classification (GTDB taxonomy): domain Bacteria; phylum Calditrichota; class Calditrichia; order RBG-13-44-9; family J075; genus CAXHHS01. Next base: position 4,393 of record CAXHHS010000550.1, on the reverse strand, counting down.
GCATGGGATCGCGTGCGGCAGGATCCGATTCTGAAATTCATGGTCGTGGCCGTTACTGCCTATGGAATGGCAACTTTCGAAGGGCCGATGCTGTCCGTAAAAAGCATTAACGCATTATCTCACTTTACCGATTGGACGATTGCCCATGTGCACATCGGCGGGTTAGGCTGGAATGGGTTCATGACCTTTGGCATTTTGTACTGGCTGATTCCGCGGTTGTATAACACCAAACTCTATTCCATCAAATTAGCGAATTTCCATTTTTGGGTCGGCACACTTGGCATCCTGTTTTATGCCATTCCGATGTACTGGGCGGGAATTACCCAGGGATTGATGTGGAAAGAATTCACTTCCGAAGGCTACCTGCAATACCCGATCTTCCTGGAAACCGTTCTGCAAATCGTACCAATGTATATGTTACGAGCAATTGGCGGGGGAATCTATTTGATTGGTGCAGTGTTTGGCGTTTATAATTTACATCGAACGCTGCGCAGCGGCAGCCTGGTTGCCAATGAACCGGCAGAAGCGCCGCCGATGCCAAAGACGGATCCCGCTTCTACCAAGAATGTCTACGGCCACCGCTGGCTCGAAAGCCGCCCGATTCAATTTTTCATATTTACCGTTGTTGCGGTTACCATTGGCGGCGTTATCGAATTTGTACCGGCCTTTTTAATAAAATCCAATGTGCCGACCATTGCCAGTGTTAAACCTTACACGCCATTAGAATTGGAGGGGCGCGATATTTATATCCGGGAAGGCTGCATGACCTGTCATTCGCAGCAAATCCGGCCATTTCGTAATGAAACCGAACGCTACGGTGAATACTCCAAATCCGGCGAGTTTGTTTACGATCATCCCTTTTTGTGGGGTTCCAAACGCACCGGGCCGGATTTGCACCGTGTTGGTAAAAAATACCCGGATGCCTGGCATTATAATCACATGATGGACCCGCGCTCCATGTCACCGGGATCGCTAATGCCAACTTACCCCTGGCTGGCAGAGCAGTCCATCGATAAATCGCAAATACCCACAAAAATCGAAGCGATGCAAACGCTCGGCGTTCCCTACCCGGAAGGCTACCAGGAATTTGCCGTGGAGGATGTTGAAACACAAGCACAGCAAATTGTGGAAAATTTAAAAAATGCCGGCATCACCGTTTCCCCGGATAAAGAAATTGTAGCGCTCAGCGCGTACGTGCAACGCCTGGGAACGGATATACATGCCGCGCGCACAGCAAGACTAAATTAATATTTGAGGAGTATTCAAGTGTTCAGCTGCCTAAGTTTAGGAAATCTTTCTGATTCGTAAATCATTCGTCGATGCAGAATATTAAGTGTTTTAAAACTTTATTCTGAGATCGAAGAAGATTTCCCAAACTTCTCCGTCTCGAACACTTAAACACCCAAATATTGAGAGGAAAATCATGTATAAACAAATATTAGAAAACATCTCCGGCGTGGAGATCTGGCCAATTATGTCATTTTTAATTTTTATGGCCATTTTCGCAATCGTCGTCGTGTGGGCTGTGCGGATGGATAAGAAAAAGGTTAAACACATGGCAAGCCTTCCGCTTGATAGCGGGGAGAAGGAATAAATGGAATCCTGGCATGATGGAATACTGGAAAGTTGTGAAATACAATACCCCGTTATTCCATTACTCCAGCGATCCACTCTACTACCCGTGTAATATTGACGGAGTATTCTAAAAATCAGTAAAAAATGTTCATAAATTTTGGAGACCTTGTTATGGCAAAACAAAAAGTGAAAGATGAATTATTGGATCACGATTATGATGGCATTCAAGAATTAGATAACGATTTGCCGCCCTGGTGGTTGTATCTCTTTTATTTTACCATTATTTGGGGGGTTGCCTATTTGTTATATTATCATGTTTTTGGCGTTGGCGATTTGCAATACGCGGAATACGAAAATGAAATGAAAGCAGCGCAAGCCCAATATAGCGCCGCAGAAGAAGCACCTGCCAGAGAAGCCGAAGCCACTGCCCCGCTTACCGGCGCCGCCAGCATTGAAAGCGGCAAGACGGTTTATGTAACCCACTGCCAGGTTTGCCACGGCCAAAATGGCGAAGGCACCGTCGGCCCCAACATGACCGATGAATACTGGGTACATGGCGGAAAATACAGTGATATTATTAACACAATTAATGTTGGTGTACCGGAAAAAGGTATGATTTCCTGGCGACCTGTATTAAAACCGGAGGAAATTGAGCAGGTTGCCAGCTACATTCTAACGCTGCAAGGAACCAATCCCCCTAATGCTAAAGCGCCGGAAGGCGAAAAAATGGAAGATATCCAATAAAATGTTACGTAATACTTGATACGCGATCTCCTGATTTACGCAATACGTATCACGGCAATACGCATCACAAAACGGAGTTTTGATGGAAGAAGTACATCGATCAAAAATTGACGACCTCGATAAAATATATAAGGATTCCGAGCCTTTTCGGGATCGGATTGCCACGGTGGATGAATCCGGAAAACGGGTTTGGATTTCTCCGAAAAAACCCTCCGGCCGCTACTACAATACTCGTACGGTTGTCAGTTTTATTTTGTTGATTTTTCTGTTTGGCGCGCCGCTTATCAAAATTAACGGGCAGCCGATGATTTTGCTGAATGTCATCGAGCGAAAGTTCATTCTCTTTGGCCTGGCATTTTGGCCGCAGGATTTTCACCTGTTCGCTTTGGCGGTGTTGACATTTGTCGTCTTCATTATCCTGTTTACCGTTGTATTCGGGCGGGTATGGTGCGGTTGGGCCTGCCCGCAAACCATTTTTATGGAAATGGTGTTTCGCAAAATCGAATACTGGCTTGAGGGAGACTCCCACAAGCAGCGCGCTTTAGATAAAGCACCCTGGACACGGAAGAAAATTTTTAAGAAAACAACCAAACATATTATTTTTTACGCGCTTTCCTTTTTGATTGGCAATACGTTTTTAGCATACATCATCGGCGTTGATGAGCTTTACAAAATCGTCACCGACCCACCCAACCAGCATGTTGCCGGGCTGACTGCAATGATTATTTTCAGCTTTTTATTCTACGGCGTTTTCTCCTGGTTTCGGGAGCAAGCCTGCGTTATTGTTTGTCCCTACGGCCGCTTGCAGGGAGTATTGTTAGATCAAAATTCGATTGTGGTTTCTTACGATTTTAAACGCGGCGAACCGCGTGGAAAATATAAAAAGAGTCAGCCGCGCAACAACTTTGGCGATTGTATTGCCTGCGGATTATGCGTGCAGGTTTGCCCGACCGGCATCGACATTAAAAATGGCACCCAATTGGAATGCGTTAACTGCACTGCTTGTATGGACGCCTGTGATGAGGTGATGGATAAAATCAACAAACCGCGCGGGTTGATCCGCTATTCCTCACACCGGGGAATTTTGGAAGGTATCAAACTGAAAATAACGCCGCGAATTATCGGCTATTCGGCTGTTTTAACGGTATTGCTGGCATTATTTGTATTTCTGTTGGCTAATCGTGTACCGGTGGAAGCCAGCATTTTGCGCACCCCCGGCGTGTTATACCAGGAGGTCGAGGGCAACAAAATCCAGAATATGTACAATGTCAAGATTATCAATAAATCGTTTGAGAACCGCAACGTCTCTTTTCAGTTAAAAGAACCGCCGGGAGATATCAAGATGGTTAGCGGGCAAACGCTCGCGCTGCCGGAAGACGGCCTGGCCGAATCCGTTTTGTTAGTGAAAATTCCCAAAGCGGAAATTCAAAGCACCAATACCATCATTTTGATTGAAATGCTCTCCGATGGGAAAATGCTGGAAGAGATTGAAACATCGTTTTTGGGACCGGCGGGAAAATAAAGGTGATAGGTGATCTAAAGTGATCTAAAGTGATTTCCCAACTTTAGTCACTTTAGATCACTTGCAAACCTACAACTTATACTTAGGATGAAATCATGAAAAAAGAATTGTACTGGCCAATTGGCATTACCATAACACTACTTCTGTATATCAGTTTTCTCGTATCGTTTCTCATTTTTGCTCGAACGGTGCCGGTAAACCTGGTGAGTGAGGATTATTATAAAAACGGCATCAACCATCAGCAGCAAATTGAACGGGTAAAACGAACGAAGGAAGTCTATGGCGAAATCAAATTGAATTACCAATTAAGAGAACAGCGGCTCGAAATTATATTTCCGGAGACTACTTTTAAGCAAGCTATCGAAGGGCAAATTCATTTTTTTCGCCCCTCGGATAAAACCCTGGACTTCTCTACACCTTTAAAAATTGATGAAGCCGGAAAACAAGCTTTAACCATATCCGATATAAAAAACGGGTTATGGCGGGTGAATATTGCCTGGGAGATCTGTCTCTTATACACATCTCCGAGCCCACGAGACTCCATTGCATCTC
>CAXHHS010000549.1:0-5380 GCA_964015645.1 uncultured bacterium | reverse complement strand
ACCAAGAAGCTCGTCGGCAGCGTCAGATGTGTATAAGAGACAGCTACATGGCCGCCCTGGTAGCTGGTAATGGCAACAGCCTGGGCATCTTCCTGGATTGCGCAATCGACAATTTCTTGCACGGAGCGGTTGTGCCCGAGGTGAATTACTTCTGCGCCGGAGGCTTGTAAAATCCGCCGCATAATGTTTATGCTGGCATCGTGCCCATCAAACAACGAAGCGGCGCTTACGATGCGAATGTTATGTTTTACAGCATACCGTACGATTTCCATTGTCCTCTCACTTTTATGATGAATTCATACAAAGGGGGTGAGATATTATTATTCTAATGTTTCGTCTCAGAGGCTGTTTGGAAATTCGCCACTAAGGCACGAAGTCTCAAAGAATCACAAAAAAATATTGAAAATACTTCGTGAAACTTGGTGTTTTGGTGACTTATTCCAAAGGAACCACTTTGTGGGTGGCATAAAATTAGATTTTTCAAACACGCTCTCAGACAATATGTTTATCTCACCCCCTAAAATAGCAATCTTTCCAAATTTACCCAACTTAAAATTTGCTTAAAATTTTACTGTAAAAATGTATACTAATTTATTTTCCTCTTGAATAAATAAATTTGTATCATTAACCTTTAGTGAACCTATGTTTCATCAAAAAAGGAGCTTGTTATGAACAAGGTATTGGTACCCGGAATTTTGGGGGGAGTCGTTATTTTTGTTTGGTCTTTTATTTCCTGGGTTGTCATTCCCTGGCATGCGGCGGTGATGAACAATATTCCGAGTGGGGAACAGGTAGCGGAAATTCTCAAAAATGATGGGTTGGAAGCCGGTTTTTATCACCATCCCGGAATGCCGGAGGAACAAGATGAAAATTCACAGAAGGCCTGGACGGAACGTTACATGAAAGGCCCGAATATTAACTTCATGATCTATTCCCCGGTAGGCGGAGCACCGATGGATCCAATGCAATTTGTGCGCAGCCTGTTTTTAAACATTCTCTCTGCAATGCTGGCGAGCTACATGTTGTTGCAAGCGCTTGGCTCTTTAAACGGATTGATGCAAAGAGCGCTTTTTGTAACGGCGATGGGAGTATTTGTTGCGCTGGTTTATCCAATGGCAGAATGGAATTGGTGGAATTTCCCTGGCGATTTTACAGCCGTGGCGGTTTTTGATACCATCATCACCTGGTTTTTAGCGGGATTGGTTATCGCCTGGCGTATAAAACCGGAAACTGCATAAGGCGCAAAAGTGAAATCTCTTTATAAATATATCATATTGATTTTAATCATCTTAGCCAATGTGCTTCTTTACATCGAATTAGGCAGTGCTCCTCCCAATCACAATCATTTGGACACGGTTGGTGAAGATGCGCCGTACCTGGTTGTCCTGGGCATTGCCCAGGATGCCGGGTATCCGCAAGCAGGTTGCCAGAAAGAATGCTGCGCAGCCGTTTGGAAAAATCACAAAATGCAGCGGTTTGTTTCCTGCCTGGCAATTGTCGATCCGCAAACCTCGCAACGCTGGATATTGGATGCCACTCCGGATTTTAAAGAGCAACTTCGTCACCTGGATGAAATTGCACCGGTAGAAAATACCCCTGGTATTTCGGGTTTTTTTTTGACTCACGCCCACATCGGCCATTACACCGGGTTGATGCACCTGGGGCACGAGGTGATGGGCGCAAAAAATATCCCGGTTTTCACCATGCCGCGAATGCAAACATTTTTAGGCAGCAACGGCCCCTGGGATCAACTGCTACGATTCAATAATATTTCTCTCAAGCCAATTGAAGATGGCAAGGCAGTTATCCTCAACTCGCGCCTCACCATTACGCCGTTTTTAGTTCCGCACCGTGATGAATATTCCGAGACCGTTGGTTATCGTATTGAGGGACCGAATCGCTCGGCTATTTTTATTCCCGATATTGATAAATGGGAAAAGTGGAATGTCTCTATCGAGGAGATGATTGCAGCGGTTGATGTAGCCTATTTGGATGGTACTTTTTATGCGGATGGCGAAATTCCCGGGCGCAACATGGCGGAAATTCCCCACCCGTTTATCGAAGAAAGCATGGAGCGGTTTAAAGCCTTTCCTGATTCGGAAAAATCTAAAATTCGCTTTATCCATTTGAACCACACCAACCCGGCATTAATTCCTGAAAGCGACGCCGGAAAGAAGATTGAAACGAACGGCTTCCGGGTAGCGGCGAAATGGGAAGTGTTTGGGTTGTGATTAAAATTATTCAATCAAATCCCGTATAAGCGGATTCCTTAGGGCGTGTTTGGAACATCTAATTTTTGCCACCCACAAAGTGGTTCCTTTAGAATAAGCCACCAAAACACCAAGTTTCACGAAGTATTTTCAATTTTTCTTTGTGATTCTTAGAGACTTCGTGGCGAACTCGCAAACTGCCTTTTAGGAAGAACTATTAGCCGGTCAATATATTGCAAACGGCTTTAACTTCGGCTTTATGGGTTCGAAGCAACTTCTTCGCCTCAGTCTTGAGGTTTTCAATGTTCCCGGCAGTCGCATTATCCATATCATCGGATGCTATGGATAGGTTGGTTTGTAGGCGGATATAATTATTTTCAAGAAACATTTTCATTTGATAATGCGATGCGTCTGCGACACCATCAAATACGCAACTTATAACCGGAAGCAGCCAGCCTGCTTTCCCCCAATCTTTAGCGTCGGAATAGTCAATCGGGCGTACAAGTTCTCCGGTGCCAAGCGAAAGCAAAAAGAAATCTTTTTCGCCTGGGAATATTTTTCGTGCTTCGGCATAAGCAGATACGGAAGGCGAGTTGATAAACACGCCGCCATCGACCAGCGCTCTTTTTGCACCACCAATGGGAACATGAGCCGGTTCAAAAAATGTTGGAGCGGCAGATGTTGCGCGCGCAGCGTGTTTCATCTGAACAGAACGATGTTCTTCTTTCCAACTTTTAAGGAAGAGCGGTTCGCGGTTCTGAATATCGTAACAGGGAATTAAGGTTTTTGTTAAACTGGTGCCAATTGCTTCTTCGCCAAAATAGTCTTCAAGCACCTTCTCAAGACCTTTGTGCGAATACAGTTCGTCCGTCAAACCGCCGAGGGATGCCACGCCTTTCCATAAAGATCGTGTAAAAATTTCCTTTCCTCGCTTCTGATAAATATCAGCAAGGGCCTTTGCAGAATATTGAACCTTGCCATTATCATCGCTTTTGCTTAAACCAAGCGCTAATATTCCACCGGTTGATGTTCCTGCAATAAGATCGAAATTTTCTGCTGTAGATTTACCGGTTTCTTTTTCAATCTCTGCTAGTACCAGCGCCGGAATAATGCCGCGGATGCCACCGCCATCAATGCTGAGAATTTTCTTCATTTCTCTCCCCTTTGAGTTTAACGTTAATTTGCGATGCAAATAATAATATTATTTACAGGTGAATTTTAATCGTAACTGCCAAAAGCCAGTTGCTTCGTGCAAGACCTCGCCTACCATTTTAAACCCATATTTTTCGTAGAACCTTCGACCGACCAAATTATCCTTGAAAACATAAAGCTCCAGGATTTCTCGAATACTCCGGGCCTTATCCATTAATGCGCGGCCGATTCCCTGCCCGTGATGGTTGGCATCCACAAAAATGCCGCCAACTTCATTCTCGATAAGGGCGATAAAGCCGGCCACAACGCCGTCGAGCTCATAAACCCAGGTTTCCGCCATTGGCAAATAGATATCGGCGATATTCTTTCGCTCTTGTTCAAAGAAATCTTCATCGAGGAATGGATGAGCAACCTGTGATGCCGAATACCAGGCGTCGATTAATTGACTCAAATCTTTTTCTTCGTATTTTCGAATCATTTTACCTCTCATTTAATCGTTTGACAAACCATAAATGGAACGATTCGCCGGTGAACCGGCCGTACGAAAAAGAAATACACCCTCCCCACTATCGATTCATAAAAAACCGCAGTACTAAATGTAACCTGCGGCGGGCTGCCAAGATGCGAGTGATAAGACACCAGGAACCTCAATCCCGGTGCGCTGCCTTCGGTTACAACCTCGCGGCCGGTTTTGGCAACTTGGCGAGCTTTTCCAAACGACGCTACCATTAACGACTCCGGTATGGCTTCGGTTTCAACTGCTACCTTGTATGCATCTACATAGTCAGCTGCTACCGCTAATTTCTCAATCTCGCTACCGGCAGGGAGGTCTACTTCAGAAACTCCCTGCCTTTGAGCGAACCATCGCAATGCTTCCAAAAAGCCGAAGCCGAGGAGCAATAAAATGACCGCCACTATTACAATACGTTTCAACCAACGATGATTTAGATTGATAGCCATAATCTTAGTTCCTGTAATTCAGCAACTTTTTTTCGAGCATCCGCATGTGCGCGGTCTAAAACCGGAACATCAAACCTCCGAGAAATTGTAGGTGGCCGGGTTCCACATCAAAGCGTGTTAAGGAGGCGTCTGTTGGAATTGTGCCGAAATCGGTCGCGTTCAAGTCATAACCGGAAAGGGATCTAAAAGAGAAGCGAATGCCCAGTACGGGATGGATTGCCATTTCCAAACCTGCGCCAAACTGGAAGGTGCCAAATGTTTTATCGCCAGCGCCTCCCGCGAATTGCTCTAACGGCACGCCATCAATACGCACAGACTGTTTGTTGGTAGAATAACCGATGCTGCCGTATAGCAAAATCCTCTCGATGACAAGATAACCAACCCGGGTATCAAGCCCGGCGCTGGCGCCTCGCCGTAAATCCAATTCGGCAAATCCTGTCACGGCAGGATCAAACGTATATGGGCCGGGCGTCGAGGCCAAATTGAATACCAGTTCAGCGCCAACCAGCAACTTTTCGTGGGTGTGGTTGTATCCCAACAATGCGCCGTATCCTGCGCCACCGCGGCCTGCCGGGTCATCAACGTCGTCAAAGGTTATTTGGGTATTATAACTGATGGTTCCGGCTTCGAAGCCGCCGTAAAATCCTGTGAAGTAATCCGTCGATTGGGTCTGTGCATTACTAGCCGCGAATAGGCTGGCGAAAGCGACAAAGGTGAATAAATGCTGCCACTTCATACTCTATACCTCATCCGTAGTGAGTATAACAAGAGCCACCATCTAATGATGATATTGAGGTGGCTTCTTAAGCCGGTTGAAATGAGCGAGTTCGTGCCCAATCCATAGTTCAGCGCCTGTTTTTTCCAGGAACGCTTCTATTCGATTCATCGATTCCCGGCTTTGGGTCGAATCAACATCAATTGGGAGTATCTGTCTATTTTCACGACCAATTCGAAGCACATAGAGATCGCCGGATAACACAATTGGCCCGGTCTCCGGCAAATCGAGATATAAAACTTGATGGCCCAACGTATGGCCAGGGGCTGGAATTAGACGAACA
>CAXHHS010000548.1:0-5391 GCA_964015645.1 uncultured bacterium | reverse complement strand
GCCCAGGGGAGCGAAAATGATGAATAAACTTATGGCGAAAAACAAATCAATCGACCGTTTGAGAAACCCGCGCTGTTTTTTCCGAAACGGGGTTAGCGGAACCCCGGGCACACCTCTTATTTTTTCCTTGCCAATCAGTTTTTTGGCATAAGGCGGTATCATTTTAACCGGCACTCGATAGGTTTTACAGGTTTCCCGAATCGATTGATATTGATTTTGCTCCATAGAATCGCTGATGATGAAAACTTCATCGATGGAATAGATGCCGAATATGGCTTCTACAGTATCATATTCGCCGATAATAAAAGGGGTAATATCCGGATGATAATCGCCAGGCTCGCTACCAATAAACCCGAGTATTTTATAATAATTCCCATAGGTATCCGTTAGGATTTCCGAAAACCGTAATGCGCCATAATCCGCACCGATAATCAGCACATATTTGCGGTTGTATCCTTTGTTCAGTAAATAAGTATTTAACCGGTTTAAGAGCGAATGGGATGTTTCCAATGCAACATATTGCGCCATTAAAAAAATAACCAGTACGCCCCGGGAGAATATATGGCCCTTAGTCATAAACAGGAAAGACATCGTAAACAAGGCGAGGAAAAGTGTTAGCTTTCTAAAATTCGCTCTTTGACTTTTGATATTCCCGGCGATAAAGTCCCGGTAGAGACCTAAAACCAACGCCAGTATTAAAAAGGCGATATTTACAAATAGCCAGGGTGGCCAATAATGAAATACATTTTCAAGATTCGGAAATCGCAGGTTAATGGCGAGGTAAAAACAGGAATTTATCAGAACAAAATCACTGAGAACAACCAGCGCAATAAAAGCGATTCGCCAGTTCCGGTTCCTCATGTATTTAAACCTTTAAAAAATTTTGATAGACTGTTTTAAGATTGATTGTTAAGGAGTGTGAGGTTTATAAACGAAAACCTGAGTTTTTCATGACAATCTATAATTCTATTTTCGAATTTATCTTTGTGCGGCTTTTTTTCTTTCTATCAATGGTAGTTTGATAGATATCCATCAACATTTCATAATTCTTTTCGGCAGTATATTTTGCCTCGAATTCCTTGCGGGCATTTTTGCCCATTTCTACCATTTCTTCGGGATGCTCCCAGGCCCAGGTAACTTTAGCTGCCAGGTCTTGCGGATCGTTAGATTTAAAGTGCAATCCTGTAAAGTTATTTTTGACAATATGTTCGTTAACACCGGTTTTAGAAGCGATAACGGGTACGCCGCAGGCAAAGGCTTCAACAGCGACACGCCCGAATGTTTCGTAAAATCCCAGGGATGGCCAGATCAAAAACCGGGCATTTTTAATCAACCGTATTATCGCATCTTCTGGTAATCGGTCTACAATTTGTATATTAGATAAGTTGCAGGAGGCAATGATCTCTTTTGTCTTATTTAGTAATTGACCGCTCCCTCTAATTTTAAGGGGAATACCGGGTAATTGCTTCCAGGCGCTGATTAACACTTCTGCTCCCTTTTCCGTATCAAGGCGGCCAATGTAAAGCGCGTATTCTCCGTTATATTGCTTTCTAATCTTAGGATCAGAATATATACACTGCTCCATCACCCTGATTTTATCTGCGGGCAACCCACCTTTGATAAAAATCTTTTTATAAAATTCGGTAAATACAATGTACGTATCAACCTGTTGTTGCCAGGTTTTTAATAAATGGTGAAACCCAATCATTAAAGCGACAACTGAAGTTTGCAGCCTGGATTTACGATAACACCCGTGAAGAATGCCATCCCACTGGATTTTTTTGTTTAAACAATCCTGGCAAATACTTCCATCCCTGAAAAAGCTGCCCTGGCATAACAACCTGGAATTATGCAAGGATTGAATTACCGGGACTTTTTTTTGTTGGCATACATAATAAGCGGATGGGGAAATCAACGGAAAAGTGTTGTGGAAGTGCACCACATCGGGGTTTATTTTAGCAATCCGTTTTTCTAATTTTGAAGATGTTGTTGTTGACCAAAAGGTATCAGCTGCCACCTTTATGGGATTCATTTGTTCGATTCGTTCATTGTGGTCCGTGTATGTGTAAACATCATGCCCGTAATTTTCCAATAGCTCAATATCAGTCCTGAAACCGACATCTTCCCCACCGGGCTGTTGATAGAAGTTATGGCAAATTAAGATTTTCATTTGAAAGAAATTTAGTTTTCTTGTAGAGGCGAATTTAAGTCGGAAGGAAATTCTTTAGGCCACTTATATGTAGAGTGCTGAACGGTAAATGTTTGCCTTTGGTTTTGGCTTACAGGTGTGTAGAGACTGTACTCGAGCGGAAACTTTTGAAAGTAGGCGCCGCTCAAAAATTTTTCGCCCAACCTGACGGCATTGATACCGTAATTGAAGTATTTCACCCATTTGGGCGCCTGGTTCCAAAGTTCTTTTCGCTCACCTTGGGCGCGCTCGCCATAACTCAAATTGAAACCCGTTATTATAAAAACTGTCAAATACCTGCTTACATGCCGCATTTTAAAACCATGCTTTAAAAGCCGCACAACAAAATCTTCATCACCAACATCCCAAAGTTGATCGCTAAACAGAAATTCTTGTTCAACAATTTTTCTTCGAAAAAACATCGTTCCGCTCAACACATATAGATGCGAAGCCATGATATAGCTATACCGCGGCTGATATCCCTTTCGATAAGCAAGCAGCGATCCATTGGGTTTGGTCAACAGCGCATCGCCAAATAACATATCTACATCGGGATGATCATCAAAATATTGTTTAACATATTTTAAGGTTCCGGGTAAATATTGTTCATCACAATTCAAATAGGCAATATATTCTCCCCGGGACAATTTCAACCCTTTATTTATCGCATCGTACATGCCTTTGTCTTTTTCGCTGACAAAGGTTATATCTTTTTTATCTTTAGCCCATTCAATCGTGCCATCGTTCGATTGAGCATCGATCACAAAATGTTCTAATAAATCACTGCCCTGATCACGCACTGATCTTACACATAATTTAAGAAAATCCAACATATTATAACTGGGGGTAATAATTGAAAAGGACATCAATGGTTCTCCTTTCTATTTTTTGGAATTCGCTTCGGTAAGCCAAAACTCATGAGCTTATTGGGAAATTTTTTTGCCGACAACCACCTGTGTCGGCTTAAAAGACGGTATCATGTATGCCAGGCGCTTTAATGATCGCCAGATAAAATTGCCCTTCATATATCCTTCTTGGGCAAAATAATATTTGTCAATGGTTTGAAACCCTAACCGCTCGATCATTTCAGAAGTTTCGGATATTGTATATTCCCGCCAATGTAGATCGAAAATTATATTATTGTTTTTGCTCAACTGGCGGAAAAAATCGTCAATCGGGGGATGTACCGATTTGCCAAAGAGAAGTTTTAGACGCATTAATAGTTGGACTTGATTGGGCATACCGATATAGAGAATGCCGTTGGTTTTTAAAACGCGATTAATTTCTTGCAACACCGGCAGGGGGTTAAAATTGAGGTGCTCCAAAACTTCGCAAATGATGACGGTGTCGAAATAGTTCGATTCATAAGGCAATTTATACTGTCTCAAGTTCGTTCCAATAAAAGGAATGCCATTGGTTTTATACAAATTTCGTAATGCCGCTGATTTATGAAATTCCGGTACGTCTTGCGCAAAAACGTCATAGCCCAGCATCTTTAAGGATATACTGACCGGTCCTAAATAAGCGCCAATCTCTAAAATTTTTTTATCTTTTCGATTGGTCTTTAACAATCTATCAACATCTCGAACGGTTCGAACATAAGACGATTTATGAAGATTCAGGTATTGATATTCTCCGTTTGTTTTCCCGGTTTTAAAAATATCAATAGGGTTATTTTTATGACCTTCCACAACGGTATCAACTAGTTCATCATATTTCATTAACAGTCGCCTTTCCAATTTGCCGATAATCAATTCGATCATCATTTTCAAAAGCATACAGGTTCCAGGCATCGAAAATTACCGGCTTCTCCATGGTTGTCAAAAAATCTTCCCGGGTTAATTTTTTAAATTCAGCCCAGGGAGTGGCAACAAAACATACTTTTGTACCTCTTAGGCAATCATAGGCGGAACGGGCATATTTTATTTTCTCGATATTTTTAAGTTCTACCCGGGCCTCCTCAATTGCAACAGGGTCGTATACGGCAATTTCGACCCCTTTTTTTGCTAATGATTCAATAATTGATATCGCCGCAGATTCTTCGACCAGGGTTGAATTCTCTTTATAAGTCAAGCCCAATATCGAAAGGTGGTTGGTCTTTTTTTCATTCAGCATATCCATCAATAGATCGCCAATTCTTGTATTTCGTTGAAAATCGTTTATCTCATCTGTTCTATTTGCCAAATGATGAGTTACCCCAAATTTGTGAGCAGAGTGTGCAAAGGCCCGGTTATCCCTGGGAAAGCACGGCCCCCCATAACTTAAGCCGCCTTTTAAATACCTGTTGCCAATACGAGTATCATCGCCAAGCGCGGTTGTTACGGCATGAACGTCTCCGCCGGGCATTTTTTCACAAATTTCTGCCAGTATATTGGCAAAGGTTATTTTTAAAGTGCAAAAAGAATTCAAAGCGATTTTTGTCAGTTCGGCATTATGGAAATTCATCCTGTGGATGGTTGGGTTGTTGTCAACAAGATTATGGTGTATTCCTGCCAGGATAGTTCCTGCCTTTTCATCAGACTCCCCAATCAATACCATATCCGGGTTTAGAAAATCATGCACAATTCTCCCAAGTGCAATAAAATCAGGATTATAGCAAACGCCAAAGCCATGCCCTACTTTTTTCCCGGAGGTTCTTTCCAGCAAGTTTACGATAAATTCCATATCCCCCGGTAGAACGGTACTGGTGATAACGACGAGGTGATAACCATCTTTGGCCTGTAAAACACTTCCGATTTCTGCAACAGCTGCTTCAACAAATTTCGTATTAAACGATCCATCATTATTACTGGGAGTCGGAACAATTACAAAGCTGACATCCGAACTCAAGATTGCTTCTCTTGGATTCATTGTGGCAGAAATGTGTTGTTTATTATTTTTTAGTAATTCATTTACGCCCGGTTCATAAATTGGCGAAACGCCATTTTTAACGGCTTCTACCACTTCTTTGACGACATCAACACCGATAACCTGCCACCCTTTGTGGGCAAAACAGCTGAGCATTGTGCAACCCAATTTACCTAATCCAAAAACAGAGATCGTTTCTTTTGCTTTCATCGTATTACCCCTTTCCTGTATAATTTTAGCAATAGCTCTTAGTTTATTTTATCAATCACAATTCCATTTTAAGAAATTGGATAAAAGTCTGTAAATTAGAGGTTTAAGCTCCCCTCTCCTATTAGGAGAGGGGCTGGGGGTGGGGT
>CAXHHS010000547.1:0-5400 GCA_964015645.1 uncultured bacterium | reverse complement strand
AAGATAGTACATTTAGCTATAGTTTACAAATACCTTTTTGCAGGGGACTCTTTTAAACAACGGCAATTTTAGAGAGAAATGAACACCCATTTTATTTTTTTTCGACCATAACGTCGAATTTTTGCAATAAATTGGCAATTATGTTGTCTAAAGTAGTGTCGGATGAATTTTTGAATAATTAATCGGGCAATGGGAAACCGTTAAAACGGTTACAGAGCATTTTAGAAGGCTTTCAAATTCACCGTGCTGAAACACGGTGTTAATGAAAAATTACACGACTATTTTAATCAAACTACATAAACCCGGTGATAATGAGAAGTTCAAGCACTTTATTACAACGCAAAGCATCGAAAAAACATGAGATCTGAAATTCCTAAAAGAAAGGCCCCCCAAACGATCCTTTCCCCCAACCTCCTGTTGCCAATTGCCATATTGGGTATTGTAATTGTGATTGCATCTATGTATTTGGGGTATCAATCCCGTAAGCGCGATTATACCCGGTTGCTGGAAAACCAGGCGACTTTGTTTGTTAAAACACTCGCTAACACCGCCCAAAATGCCTTTACCGCTGCCGGGGAATTGGAGGAAGAAATTAGCAGCAGGATGATTGCCAGCCTGCACTTAATAGAGCAGTTAGACCGGGTGCAAACAGTATCTTCCAAAAAATTGCGAGAATTATTGCCAGTTGCTCAATTTGATGAAATCCAAATTTATAACCGTAATGCCGGCCTGGTAAAAATTGCCAGTGTGGATAGTATTCAGCGTCAGCAGGTTCCGAAAACTGTGTTATGGCCGGCGTTAAAGCGCGATTTTCAGCAGATGATCTACACCTTTCCGGAAACGGAAAATTTGCAACAAGACCAGTTAGCGGCGATGATCCCGCGTGAGAAAGGCGGCATTATCGCCGGAATCGTCGATGCCGATCGCATCCGGGCGTTTCGCCGGATGTTTGGTTTCGGGCAATTTTTAAAACAATTCCAAACCGGAGAGAGCGTTAAATACATCGTGTTGGAAAATCCCCAAACCATTGTGGCGGGGATTTTTTCCGGTTATGAAATCTCTTCTTTTTCGGATGATCCCTTTCTGGGAGAAGCATTGCGGGAAGCCGCTATCAAAACCCGGGTGCTCAACTATCCCGGGCATGGAATTTTTGAAGCGGTTGCCCCGTTCAATTTCGGCGGCGAACCGTTTGGGGTCTTGCGCCTGGGGCTTTCCATGAAGGAATATGAAGCGCTTGAGGCGCAGTCATGGCAACGGTTTTTAATCTTTGGTGGTGTATTGATGATACTCGGATTAATTTTCTTGAGTTTTGTTCGGGCTTACCAGCATCGCCAGCATCTCCGGCAAGATCTCGCCCAATTACAAGCCTATATGAGCACTATTCTTGAAAATCTCGCCAGCGGCGTAATATCTATAAACCGCGATGGCAACATTCAAGTAGTTAACAAACATGCAGCAGCATTGTTAGCACAGGATTCTCAGCAGTTTTACAATCAGCATTACACAATGCTACCGGAACCATTTGTTAAAACGATTGATGAATTCTTTGCTACAAAATCTGAGAATACCTCATCAAAACCACATCAGTTTACCTTTGGCAATTCCGGCAGACGGTATGCCATCAAAACGACCTTATTGAGTGAGAACCATCCCCAAACCTACATTTTGATGGTTGATGATATTACCGATCAAACGCGTCTGGAGGAACAGCTTCGCCGCAATGAAAAATTGGCTGCAATGCGTAAATTGGCGTCCACCGTAGCACATGAAATTCGCAACCCGTTAAATTCGATCAATTTGATTATCGATTTGATCAAAAAGAAATATTCTCCCGCTGAAGATCAAGAAATCTACCATCGCAACCTGAAAACTGTACAGGGAGAGATTACGCGCATCAGTGATATTGTTGAGGAGTTTATCAACTTTGCCCGGCTCCCAAAACTTAAGTTTGTAGCGATAGATTTCTCGGTATTTTTTGCAGAGATTACAGCGCTCACCAGCGCAAAGCTTGAGGCCGCCGGCATTACTGCAAATTATGATTTGCAATCCCATCCGGAATTCCTGGGCGATCCGGAGCAACTCAAACAGGTATTTCTCAATTTGATCCAAAACGCCAGCGAGGCAATGGCCGAGGCGGGCAGTATCACCATTAAAGGAAAATTGAAAAAAACGGCGTACGAAATTTCCGTTACTGATACCGGCAGCGGCATTTCGCCGGAAAATCTACCGCAAATTTTCGATCTTTCGTTTACGACTAAAAAACACGGCAACGGTATTGGTTTGGCAGTAGTGCACCAAATCATATCAAATCACAATGGCACTATTGAAGTGGAAAGCACCGAAGGCAGCGGCACTACATTTTACATCCGCCTGCCATTTGTGAAAAATAATAGAACACAGATTTAACGAATTGTTAAGATTTGGCAAGTCTGTCGGGTTTTAAACTAACAATATCGGTTCTATCCGTCGAACCCGTTAAATCCGCGTTCCATAAATGGAGACGAAATTATGGCAAAGAATACTTTATTAATCGTAGAAGATGAAGCAATCCAGCGAGAGGCGTTGGAAGCACATTTGCAGGAAGAAGGCTACCAGGTTTTGACCGCGGCGACGGTCGAAGCGGCAAAGTCCATTGCGGCGTTAAAAGCGCTGGATGGCGTTGTAACGGATTTTAACTTACCGGATGGTGAAGGCATTGATCTGTTAAAACATATTAAATCAATAAACCCGGAAATACCGGTGATCATGATTACCGCTTACGGCAGCGTGGATCGCGCGGTCGAGGCAATGCGCGCCGGGGCTTACGATTATCAAACAAAGCCAATCAACATCGACGAATTGTTGATGATCTTAAAACGGGCACTGGAGCACAAGAATCTGGTGTCGGAGAATATGCGGCTGCGAGAGGCGCTTCAGGAACGGTTTACAGCCAAAGGGATGGTGGCGGCCAGCCCCAAAATGCAGGAAGTACTCAATTTGGCAGGCAGGGTTGCTTCCAGCAAAGCCTCAGTATTAATACGTGGAGAAAGCGGCACCGGAAAAGAGGTGATTGCTCGCACCATTCACTACGCCAGCCCGCGGCGTGATAAACCGTTTGTCGCTTTTAACGCCGCGGCACTTTCGCCAACGTTGATTGAAAGCGAATTGTTTGGGCACGAGAAAGGGGCATTCACCGGCGCAGACCGCGCTCGTGACGGTCGCTTTGTGCAGGCGAATGGCGGAACGCTATTTATCGACGAAATCGGCGATATCCCGGTTGAGTTGCAAACGAAGTTCCTGCGAGTGTTACAGGAAAACTATGTCGAACGGCTCGGTGGGCATCAAACCATACCGATCGATATCCGAATTGTCGCCGCTACCAATAAAGATTTGGAAACCATGATGAAAAACGGCAGTTTTCGCGAAGACTTGTTTTACCGCTTAAATGTGGTTTCGCTGCACTTGCCGCCGCTGCGCGATCGTAAAGCGGATTTGCTGCCGCTGTGCGATATGTTTATCGAAAAATTCGCATCGGAAAATCAAAAGGAAATTACCGGTTTTACCAAAGAGGCATTTGATGCGGTAATGAAATACGATTTTCCCGGCAACGTTCGCGAGCTGGAAAATATGATCGAACGTGCCGTCATCCTCGCCCGCGATGACCATATTACCCTAAACGACCTGCCACCGAATGTTTTCGACTCTACTCAGGAACGCCCTCTTTCCATCGGCGATGGCGGACTGGATAAACAGGTAGAAGCGTTAGAAAAGCACCTTATCATCACTGCTCTCCGCAAAGCCGGCGGCAACCAGAGTAAAGCTGCTCGCGAGCTGGAAATCAGCGAACGGAAGCTGCGTTATAAATTGCAAAAATATGAGATCGTTTGAAGGTGGAATAATGGGTTATTGGGAAATTTATTACTCCAATAATCCATTACTCTAATATTCCAGTATCTCCGCAAACCAGAATAAATTGTCGATCCATTTTTCAAAATGTCGAAGCTCTTCAACGTAACAAGAAAGGGCGACCATTTCGTCGAATCTTCGACTGCATTGTTTATCATAAGTTTTTAATTTCTTTAAAACAACCAGCCTTCAAGCCTTCACAAATAATTAAAAATAAAACACTTACGCGAAAGTTTTTTCTCTGGCACACAAATTGTTTTAAAGAAGTGTAATGCTAAACGATATCGAAGCATGAAGTGATTTTCAAGTATTGAAAAAACCAAACTTACACGAGAAAGGAGTTTCAAAATGAAAAAGCAAATCTGGCGTTTTACTCAAATTATGGCACTTGTAATCTTCAGCTTATTTTTAGTGAATGGAAATTTGGAAGCCCAGGATGATGGTTCTTCTAGCGGCGATATTCCCTTTATCGATCATGACGGCGACGGCATCAACGATTTCGGGCAAAGCCATCGCGGTAGAAAATTGGCGCATCGCCTGCGGAATTTGGGAGTTGCGGAGCAGCTTGGCGTGGAAATCGTGTCGGAAGATGGCCAAAAATTGGTTGATACGGATGGCGACGGTATCGGCGATATTAGCCTTCGAGATTTTATCCAGGCGAACCTGGAAACATTAATCGATACGGATGGTGACGGTGTGGCAGATACCCAACTCGGTGACTTGATTGGCGGTAATCGCGGCCAGTATTTGGAGCAGCTAGGAGCGACAGTTGTTTTCGAAAATGGCCAGCGGTTAGTTGATTTGGACGGCGATGGCGTTGGCGATCAATCCGTGCGAGATTTTATTCAAGACAATCTGGAAACATTGGTAGATACCGATGGCGACGGCGTAGCGGATACCGCTTTAGGTGAAGTTCTCGGCGGGCGGAGAGGCCATCACGGTTTTCGCGGTGGCGACGGCACTCCCGAAAATATCCGGCCGGGATTTCGTGGCCGGAGAGGCGGGCCGGTTGGCGATACCGGCGGCGAAGGTTAAATTTCGGACTTGGTTTGAGTCCTAAAATGATCCTGAATCTCAAAGTGGCAATGACAGTAGCAGTAGAAAATCTGTATATGTTATTGCCGCTTTTTTTATCCCTTATCTGTTAAAATTTACCTAAAAACGATCCCTCTCTCCGAAGAGTTGAACTAGCAAATTCGGTTTTATTAAACCTGTTTCCGATCCGGTGGAACCCATTTTCTTCTCGCCGTAACGCTAAAAATGAGCTCCTTTGAATAATATTCAAACAAAAGCGTTTTATCCAAAAGCCGGCTGTTTAGCACATGGGAGTAAATTTCTGTCTCGGGAGAATTTAAACCAAGTTTTCCGGCAACTACTTCATTAACAAGCGTAGCAATCATTCGCATATAAAATATGGTGATCGATTCATGATAGCCGGATGTATCGGAATTCTTCACACCGGTTGCTTGATTATCTGTCTCTTATACACATCTCCGAGCCCACGAGACTCCATTG
>CAXHHS010000546.1:0-5403 GCA_964015645.1 uncultured bacterium | reverse complement strand
CCTTTATATTTTACCGATCAAAGAAGATCGAAATCTTTCTTATCATCTTGTTTACAAAGCCAATGTAAAAACCATTGCGCCGGTAGGGAACTTCATCGTGTTAGTAGACGCTCACACCGGCGAAGTGCTCTGGCGCCATAATCTTGTGCGCAGCTTGGATGTGCGAAACCGGGGAAACATTCACCCAACCCAACCGACCGATACCCCGGTTAGCCGAAATTTTGCAAACCAGGAAATTATCATTGATGGCGTAACGTTTATTACGGATGAAAACGGCATCATATCGCCGACAATCAATCAAAATGCCAATTTTACTGCCCGTCTGCAAGGGCCGTTTGTAAATGTAAATCGCCGGGATGCAGCGGATGCAATAATGTCCGGCACCATTTCTCCCGGCGGCACTGTTACGCTGAATTGGGATGATTCGAATTCTCATTCCGCCGAACGAGATGCCTTTTACCATACCAATATCGTTCACGATTTTATAACAGCCCTGGATCCGAACTTTACCCGCATCAATTATAGCATGCCTTGCGCTGTAAACATTAACGATGCTTGCAATGCTTTTTTTGATGGCACCGGGATTAATTTTTTCCTGTCTGGCGGTGGCTGCGCCAATACCGGGGAAATCGCTTCTGTGGTTTATCACGAATACGGCCATGCCATTAACCATCAATTATACATTCAAGCCGGTTCCCCGGTCGGGATGGTAAATGGCGCGATCCACGAAGGGTTGGCTGATGTGGTCGCAATCTTTTTGGAAGATCATCCGATAATGGGGCGCGGGTTTAGCGGGCCAGGTACATTTGTGAGAAACGCCGATAATACTCGCTGTTATCCGGAGGATATTATTGGCGAAGTGCATATTGATGGATTAATAATTGCCGGCGCATTTTGGGATTTAAGGGAAGCGACATCATTAGAAACCGCAAACCGCCTTTCCCATTTTGCAAAATATGGAACACCGGATGACCCTAACACCGGAATCGCTTTTGCGGAATGGTTTGTAGAAGTACTGGTTGCCGATGATAATGATGGTGACATTAGCAACGGCACACCAAATTTTAGTGCTATAAACGAAGCATTCAACAAGCATGGTATTGGATCAAATTTATTTATGACGCTTTCTTTCGATCACACGCCATTTCCTGATACGCCCGATGTAAGTAATTCCTATCCAATTATTTTTCATCTCGAAGGATTTGATGTTACCGGTGGGCAGCCTGATTCGTTAAAGGTGCATTATTCGACTGATAATTTTCAAACCATTTTTTCTATTGACGCTGCTGCTATCGGAAATAACAATTATCGGGCGGAAATTCCCCCGCAATCTGCTGGCGACGAGGTCGAATATTTTATCACCGCCTTCGATCCCTTGAGTAATACAAACCTGAGATTTCCGGGCACTACGAGCAGTTTTGGTTTTTTAGTTGGATTTACCAGTACCCATTTTGATCCGTTAGAAGGGGAAACTGGCTGGATAATCGGCGATTTGGAAGATGATGCCACAACCGGAATATGGCAACGAGGCAACCCGCAGGCAACAAGTGTGGGTAGCCAGCCGGAAGATGATAACACGCCGAACGGCTCGTTCTGTTTTGTTACCGGTGCGCAGGCTGGTGGGGCCGCTGGCGCTTTTGATGTCGATGATGGTAGAACAACATTATTTTCTCCCATTTACGATTTATCGGCAATAAATAATCCGGTGCTGCGATATTACCGCTGGTATTCCAATAATCGTGGCGCAACACCCGGCACAGATTTTTGGAAAGTGGATATTTCCAACAATGGCGGCCAAACCTGGCATAGCCTGGAAAATACTCGCGAATCAACCGATGGCTGGGAAAAGTTCCAGGTTAAAGTGAGCGATGTTGTTGAACCTACAAATGCTATTCAGCTTCGATTTATTGCCAGCGATCTAGGCCAGGGATCACTGGTAGAAGCCCTGGTGGATGATATTGAAATACTCGCCCAAAGCGTTGTTACCGGTATTGAAGATAATGAGGCAACCTTGGGACTACCGGAAGAATTTGCACTGGCACAGAACTATCCCAATCCTTTTAATCCGGCAACTACAATCGATTTTGCTCTTCCAAATAATGCACGTATCAGTATAAAAATATTTAACTTACTGGGACAGGAAGTTCGAACTTTAGTTACGGAGGAAAGGTCTGCCGGTCGGTATTCCGTCGTATGGGATGGTAAAAACGCCTTTGGAAATCCTGTCGCCTCCGGCCTCTATATTTATAAAATGGAAGCAGTTTCTTTCGGTGGTGGAGCAAAGCAAAGTTTTATCCAAGCGCGGAAGCTGATGTTGTTGAAGTAAGCATTAAACCTGCCAGGTTTAATTTGCGATGTGGGATATTTGTCTCTATATTAATAGAGACAAAAAGGCGAGTATGGAATAGTGCCGACGATTTTTATTGAAGGATATAAATTTCGATTTTATTCATCTGACATCAATGAGCCGCCACATATGCATGTGATTAAAGGAGAAAAAGAAGCCAAAATTGGGCTTCAACCCGTTATGATTGCTTATAATCATGGATATAATAGACCGGAATTGAATCGAGTTTTAAAACTAACACGTCAGAATCAGACAAAACTTTTGGAGGCGTGGAATGAATACTTTAGCCAATAACATAACTCAGCAAGTCACAGCAACTGGCGTTCGGTTTACGGAAAACGTTCTTCAGGTTTCCTTGAGCGATGGTCGAGAAATCAGTGTTCCGATAAATCGGGTAGAATGGTTAGACTGGCTGGTGAAAGCAACACCTAAACAACGCGCCAAGTGGAGTCTGGAACCAGGGGGTTTTGCAATCTATTGGGAAGAGTTGGATGATGGTATTGAAATCTGCCATTTATTAGAAATGCAGCCATTGGCATAACTAAAAGCCCCTCTCGTTTTTTACTTGACATCTATCTTGAAAAAATCGTAATTTCAAATCCGACTTTAAAAGTCGGATTTTTTATAGCGATAAACATTAATTGTAACTTCAAGCAATAGAACGCATTTAATATAATTATTTCAAAACAGGATGTTTAAACGGATTTAATAAAGAGGTATTACAATGATTGCACAAGATGTTAATGTCGGTATTACGGATAAAGCAAAAGACCAAATTTTTAAATTAATGAAAGTCGAAAATAAACTCGATTGGGGATTGCGGGTTGGCGTAAAATCCGGCGGCTGTTCCGGGCTGAGTTACTATATGGAGTTTGTAGAAAAACCTCTGGCGAATGACCAGGTTATCGATTTGAACGAAGTGAAAATTTACGTCGATGTGTTTAGCGCGATGTATTTAAACGGCAGCCAATTGGATTATACCGACGGTTTAAATGGCAGCGGATTTGTTTGGAATAACCCGAATGCTGCCCGAACGTGCGGCTGCGGCGAATCATTTTCTGCCTAAACAAGGATAAAGGATGAAGGTTAAAGGATAAATTCGATGGTAGAAGAAAAAACGACAATGCGAAAAACCCAAACAATTGACATCAAAGATTTTTTTGATGGCGGTATTATTCGGGAAAAATCGTTTCGGGAAAAAGTTGCCGGTGTCGATTGGGCAGAATATCACGACGCAAAAGTGGTAATTCAAGGTTGCGATACGGTTCCCATTCCTACCTGGGCCTACATGATGATTGTCGCTTATCTCGCTCCGCACGCCAAGCGCATCTTTTGGGGCGAACCATGCAGCGCAGTCCCGATTTACGTACGGCAATCCTGATTGGCGATATAAATAACACGATTTAAAGGCAGGTTTTTCCTGCCTTTTTTATGTACGCGAATAAGTATGGAAATCCTCTTTCTAAAACGGGCTCAGCTAATTTGCCTACGAAACACACGAAAAACACAAAAAATGATCTTGGGAAGTCCTTTTCGTACGTTTCGTGTATTTCGTGGGCTCAATTCCAGGAATGCAATTCTAATACTACTAATTTCTCGCAAATTTTACCTGCTTAAAACTAATTTTGATTTTATATTTAGCGGATTAATTTACGAAGGCTCAATTTAGAGAAAAAATGCCAAAACCAAAACGACCGGCACAAGTCGAAGAACAACTCAAAAACCTCCCTACGCAACCCGGCGTGTATCTTTACCGGAATGAAAAAGGGAACGTGATTTACGTCGGTAAAGCGAAAAGCCTGCGCAGCCGGGTGCGCAGCTATTTCCAGGATTCCCGTCATCTCGATGCAAAAACGCAGCGGCTGGTGCGCAAAATCGAGAGTATCGAAACCATTATTTGCGATTCTGAAGTAGAAGCGCTAATTCTGGAAGCAACACTGATTAAAGAACACCATCCGCGTTACAATGTTTTTTTGAAGGATGATAAATCTTACCCCTACATTCGCATCACCAATGAACCGTTTCCGCGCGTATTTGTAACGCGCAGAATCATCAAAGATGGCTCCAAATACCTCGGCCCTTACACCGATGTCAAACACCTTCGCCATATTATGAAAACGGTGCCGAAGATTTTCCCCATTCGCTCCTGCAAGTTCTTTTTGGATGATGAGGTAATCGCCAAAAAGAAAGTAAAGCTTTGTCTCGATTATCATATCAAGCGCTGCCAGGGGCCCTGTGAAGGGCTGGTTAGCCAGGAGGATTACAACGCGATGATCCGCCAGGTAGAGCAATTTTTGAAAGGCAAAACCCGCGAGCTGTTAGCCGAATTGGAACAGCGGATGCAGGAACAAGCCGGGAAAATGAATTTTGAAGAAGCCGCTCGTTTGCGCGATCAAATCAACATGATTGGCCAATATGGTTTTGTTGCCCAAAAAGTAGTTTCCAAAGATTTTGTCGATCGCGATGTAATTGCCCTGGCGCAAGAAGACGAAGACGCCTGCGCTGTCGTATTCAAAATCCGCGATGGGAAAGTGATTGGCCGCCTTCATTTTTATCTTGAAGGTGTGGCAGAAAAAGATGATGTGGAAGTATTGCGACCGTTTTTACAACAATATTATTTAAACCCGGATGTCCGCCCGCGCCAGGTGTTGCTGCCGTTCGATTTAGGCGAGGAATTACAATTATTAGAAAACTGGCTGAGCGAAACTGCCGGCGAAAAAGTGGACATTATCGTTCCGCAAATTGGCGAAAAGAAGAAACTGGTGAACCTTTGCCAAAAAAATGCTAAATTTTTGTTGGATGAACTATTGCTGCAAAAAATGAAGCGCAAAGACCACGTCCCCTTCAACGTTCGGGAGTTGCAAAAAAATCTCAATATGGAAAATCCCCCGCGGCGAATTGAAGGATTTGATATTTCCAATATCCAGGGAAAAGATGCCGTTGCCTCGATGGTCTGTTTTGTGGATGGTCGTCCGAAAAAAAGCGAATACCGTATTTTCAAAATCCGCTCCAAAGATACTCCGGATGATTTTATGATGATGCACGAAGCCGTCTAT
>CAXHHS010000545.1:0-5419 GCA_964015645.1 uncultured bacterium | reverse complement strand
TATTAATGCCGTGGCAGCGGGCGCAAAAGGTCATATAAACATTTTTTCCGGGATATGATGAAATTAGGCGCTCTTTGGAGTCGAGATCTACCATCGTTAAAATCCAGGGCATTTCGTTGCTGTTGGCGTACAGGATGGCGGATTCGGGATCGACGGCTGCCCCGCCCCACTCGGCACCGCCATCAAAGCCGGGAAAAATAACGGTTCCTTCCACGCTCGGCGGCACAAACTGCCCGCCACTGCGAACCTTTCTCAAGCGCTCTAAAACATAGGCGTACGACTCTGGTGAGATGTTAGTAACATCCGCTTCCAAAAACTGCTGGCGGGCAAAGGGCGGCGGTTTAGGCGGCAGCGGTTGGGTAGGCCAGGCTTGCTCGCCGCGCAAATCCGAGGGCGGGTAGGGTTTTTCTTCAATCGGGAACAGCGGCTCGCCGGTTTCGCGGTTAAACACAAAAACATGGCCGGATTTGGTAATTTGCGCGACGGCGTCGATTTTTTTGCCATCGTGCGTAACGGTCAGCAAATTGGGTGGGGCGGGTAAATCGCGATCCCAAATATCGTGATGCACGAATTGGAAGTGCCAGATGCGTTCGCCGGTATCGGCATTCAAGGCAATTAAGCAGTTGCCAAAAAGATTTTTCCCCGGGCGGTCGCCGCCGTAAAAATCGAAAGCCGGGGAACCGGTGGGCACAAACACCATTCCGCGCTCGACATCCAGGCTGAGGCCGCTCCAGGAATTCGCCCCACCGGCGCGTTGATAGGCGTTTTCCGGCCAGGTATCGTACCCGAACTCGCCCGGTTGGGGGATGGTATGGAAAATCCATTTGCGCTCCCCGGTTCTGATATCAAACGCCCGAATATGTCCCGGTGCGCCGAGAGCTTCTTCGGAAACACGGCTGCCGATGATGTATAAATTTTTGTAAACCGTGCCGGGTGTAGTGCCAAATACTTCCAGCCCTTCGGTATTTTTGCGATCCAGGTCTCTATCCAAACGAACGAGGCCGTTTTTGCCGAAATCGGTATCCGGCTTCCCGGTGGCAGCATCCAGGGAAAACAACTTTGGCCCGGCAGTAAACAAAATGCGTTTTTGGTTACCGCTGCCATCTTCCCAATAAGCCACACCGCGGCTAATGCTCCAGCGGCCAAGATTATCGTGTTGAAACGGATTGAATTGCCAAATTTCTTTTCCGGTAGCAGCGTCCACGGCAAATGCTTTTAAACCCGGCGATACGCCATACAGGATATTGTTTGCAACAATCGGGCTGCACTGAATTTGGGAGGAATAAAAATCATTTTTATCGCCGGAATGATATATCCAGGCAACTTCAAGCTGCTGCACATTTTCGGTGTTGATTTGTGCTAATTCGGAATATTTGCTACTGCTATGGTCGCCGTGATACACTCGCCATTCGCGATAGGGATTGTATTCTGAGCTTATATTTTGTCCATTACAGGCCGTTAGCATCCAAAACAGTAACAGTAAAATTCCGGATATGTATTCTTTAACCCCAGATCGTTTCATAGCATATGAAAATCTGGTTTTTGGGGGAATAATCCAATAGTTTTTTTAACGAGTTATAGTGTGAAATATCCCACCGCACAGTGCAGCCGCAATTAAATGGCAATTATTCTTTTAGTCACTGATTTTCGCTGGATAACAGGTTCTTTGCACAAAAAAAACCCAATTTAAAGGAATTATGAAACATAAGTGTATTGATTTTTAACCACGTTTATTTATATTCTGTTGCAATGTAAATGATCGCCGGAAATTGGGTGGCTGAAATGTTCATCATCAGCCGTTACAATAAGGATAAGTCTCTCGCCGGGTAAAAAACGGTTAAAATCATGGAATGAGTAACCAGCAAGCAGGTGGTGCCTCCTTTGGGAAAACGGCCCCTAAATCCACTTTCTATTTTCTTACTTTTAAATAACACAGCGTATCAGCTCGCATATTCTTATTAATCTCGTCCCGGTATCGCCGGGGAAATCACCTATTATCACTTTCAATTTAAATGAGAGAGGGGACTCATCATGAAAGCATTAACCCAACCCACCCAGGCGTTAAAATATAGTTTATTGTTCGCGCTAACAACATTCTTACTGTTGAGCGCAATTCCCGAAGCGCCGAATGGAAATTATTCCGCCGGGAACACCGCCGCTGTTGCCGCCGGGGAATTGAATGATAATAGCAGCGGTAAGAAGTTAGCTGGCACGCTGGAAGGCCACTACAAAGTGGACCAGCACGGCGCCGCCACCTACAGCATTTCTTTGGACGTCCCACCGGGGCGTAATGGCATCCAGCCACATCTTTCCATTGTTTACAATAGCAATCACGATAACGGGTTCCTCGGCCAGGGATTTATGCTGGGCGGTCTCTCCGCCATTACCCGCGTAGGGGCAACCGAAGAATTAGACGGCTTCCGCGGCACCGTGAATATGGATACGAATGACCGCTTTTCCCTGGACGGAAAACGCTTGATTGCCGTAAAAGATGCTAATGGGAAAAAACTGAATACGACTGCCGCACAAAAAGACGCGTACGGTAAAAAAGGCACCTATTATTTTACCCACCACCAGAGCTGGAGCCAGGTATCCGCAAATTTTACCGATGAAGCCAAAGGCCCGGCTGAGTTTGTCGTAACAACGAAAGATGGCCTCACGATGAAATATAAAGGATACTCCCCTGGGAAAGATGGCATCAATCTATCCTGGCATTTGGAGAGCGTTCGGGATGCCAATAATAATTTTTATGAAATAAGCTACCGAAATCGTTCCGCAAAGGCAGGGGACCATTATCCGAAAAAGATTAGTTATACCGCCGGCAGTAGCCTTTCTGCAAAGAACTCCGTTATCTTTAAATACGAAAACCGCACTGGCCCCGGTGGCTCTGACTATTCCGCGCATTATGTTGCCGGGCATCGCATTTCGAGTTCCAAACGGCTCTCAGCGATTAAGACTTATGCCAGCAGCCAATTGGTACACACCTATACATTTGATTATACTAATGACAATCCCACCGGCCGTAGCTTGCTGACCAGCATTACCAAATCCGACGCCCAGGGGAATTATTTGCCGCCCACAAAGTTTAGTTGGGAATC
This sequence comes from uncultured bacterium, assembly GCA_964015645.1. GTDB lineage: Bacteria > Calditrichota > Calditrichia > RBG-13-44-9 > J075 > CAXHHS01. The sequence goes on along the minus strand of CAXHHS010000545.1, from coordinate 2,321 downwards.
CCAGGGAAAATCCGGGGATGATGCCTTCAGCATGACCAGCGCATCTATTAAGCCACCCAGTGTTATGTATTGGTTTCAGGCAGAGGACAGCGAAGACTACCAAGAATGGGAGGTAGTTAAATTTCGCACCACCGAAGGTATTCTCCGGGATTTAAATGGTGATGGCTGGGCAGATTTTACCAAAGCCATGGGCCTGGGGGAAACCGGCAAAAAGACATTTATCGATAAGAAAATTTACTTTGGAGGGCCTTCCGGGTTTAGCAAGCAGTCCTACACGCTTCCCGGTTATATAAATTGGATATATATTCCACATAATGATGATGGCGATCCTTACAAAATATGGGAGACCACCCAGGGGCAACTCATTGATATAAACGGCGACGGCCTGGAGGATTATACCGAAGCGACTGATAGATTTAAAAATAACAGTATTGAGAACACCAATAAACATATCTGGTTCAACACCGGGCAAGGCTTTAAAAAAGCGAATTTCGATCTCCCGTTTAGTATTTTTTTGGTTCACTTGGCGGATAAGGATGATCCCGAGGAACACCCATTGTACTCGTTGACCGCCGGCCAGCTCATAGATATGAACGGTGATGGGCTGCCGGATTTTACCCAGGGGGTTTACAACCATGTTAATGGTAAAACCGATTGGGAAGTTTATTTAAATGAAAAAGGGGGAAAGTTTGTTCATCGTAACGGCTTCCCATTGCCCGGCCCGCTATTTGGTATTTATAAAAATAAAGATGAAAATTATTACTCCATTACCGCCGGGATGCTGCAAGATATTAATGGAGATGGATTGGCCGATTATATAGACAGCACCCAATATCATTTAGCAAGGAGCGACGGAAGCTATCAACCCGGCCAAAATTTACCATCCAAAATTTTTCGCTATCATAAGAATGACGATGGCGAAATCCATTCCCGCCCACTGGCGCAATTTATCGATATCAACGGAGACCGGTTGAGCGATTTTATTGTAGGATACGGGGGAGGAAAGAGCGATCAAACCGCAGATGTTTATCTAAATACCGGTAAAAAATTTGTTCGCAGTAATAATCTTCCAGGCGCTTTATTTATAAGCAGTTCGGACAACAACGGAGGTTTTATCACCTGGCAGGATGGAAAGCTACAGGATTTTAACGGCGATGGTTTGCCGGATTATTTTGCCCTGCCAAAGGGGCCTGTTTATTTGAACAACGGCAGTCGTTTTATCAAATCAAAAACTTTTCAACCACTACAGCGCAAATACAAATATTCAGATCAGCCACTTGGCCAGTTAACAGACATTAATGGCGATGGCTTTGCCGATATGGTTCGGGCTTACCGGGAAAGTAAACCCGGTGATGATCCCGACTATTATGATAATGTTCAAACACCCACACAAGAAGTTTATTTCGGTAAATCCTACCGCAACGTTGTTACCGTCATCGCTGACGGCGTTGGCAAGCAGCAGCGCATTAGCTATAAACCGCTTACTGATAAATCTGTATATCAAAAATATCCCTCAGGCCTGAAGAAAAACGAAGAGTATAACACCTATCCCTATAAATATATTCAGGGCTCTCGCTATGTCGTCGCTTATGACACGGTGCGCTGGGATAATCAAGCAAATAATTTTCACAGCAAATCTTATGGGTACATCGGCGCAAAAGTTAAACAAACCGGCAAAGGCCGGGGAGCTTTGGGATTTCAGTCTATCATAGAAACCGACGATCAGACCGGGCACTTCACCACCACTTATTTTAGTCAATCCTATCCAACCGCCGGGCACGTTGAATCCAGGGGTTCCACTACAAGCGGTTGGGGAACTCTAACACTTTCTGAAACGCAGTATACTTATCAGGTAGATACTACCAGCTACCATAATGTGATTGCAATTTATAAACAGCATGAACGTACAGATCATTATAGCACTGATGGTTCTACAAACTCGGCGAAAGCATTCACCAGCGCCAGGGAATATCAATATGATCTCTATGGAAATATAACCATGATTGCCGATACCGGGGATGTGAGCATTAATACCGAAACGGTCTATACCCATTTTAACTATACTAATTCCACCACACCCTGGCGGTTGGGCCTTTTAACGGATAGAAAGACCACTAAAGGCACCTCGGCTCAATTTAATTCCTGGGATTTGCAAAATGATCTAAGCTGGGAACAAACAACTTATTATCCGCATCGATTCAATATAAAATCCAGGAAACGCTGGAATGATGAACATCAGAATTGGGTTGGCAGCAGCTTTAAGTACGATCGCTTTGGCCTGTCTCTTATACACATCTGACGCTGCCGACGAGCTTCTTGGT
>CAXHHS010000544.1:0-5420 GCA_964015645.1 uncultured bacterium | reverse complement strand
ATGGATAAAACGGCAGGGTTCCTGGTGAACGAGGCAGCAATCAAAAAGCTAGGTTGGAAAAACGCCATAGGAAAAAAGATTGTCTGGCCATCCAGTATCATTAAAGGCCAGGGGCGGATTGTGAAAGAAGGCCAGGTGATCGGCGTGGTAAAGGACTTTCACTTCACTTCGCTCCACCAACCGATTGAGCCGCTAATTTTGCATGTTCCGCAATCTTTTGATGTTATTTCCGCCCGTATCTCTCCAAATAATATTCCCGCGACGCTGGAACATCTCCGAAATTCCTGGAGCAAATTTGATAATCGCCACCCGTTTGAGTATTCTTTTTTAGATAGTAATTTCGATCAACAATACCATGCGGAAATGCGCTTTCGCAGTATTTTTAGCTACTTTTCGCTGCTGGCGATTTTTATTGCGGTGTTAGGGTTGTTTGGGTTGGTTTCATTTACAACCGCCAGGCGCACCAAGGAAATTGGCGTACGGAAAGTATTGGGAGCATCGGCAACTAAAATTGTTGTATTGCTCTCGAAAGATTACATCAAATTGGTCGGGCTGGCAAGTGTTGTTGCCGTGCCACTGGCGTATTTTGTTATGCGGAGTTGGCTGCAAGGATTTGCGTATCGCATCGACATTGGTTTCGGGGTATTTTTAGTTGCGGGATTATTGACACTGCTTATCGCCTGGTTAACGGTGAGCTACCAGGCAATAAGAGCTGCCCAAACCAACCCGGTGGACGCTTTGCGGTATGAATGAATTGGTTTGGGATTTTGGATTTGTAAAGATAGTGGTTTGTCAAGTTTGATTTGATAAGTTAAGCCTCTGCGTTTCGGCTCCGCTCAGCGTGACACAGCAGTCATCCTGAGCGGAGCCGAAGGATATATCAGCTTGCCAAAACAAAGTTGTATAGAGCAATTCAAAAGGTGAAATGAAAGAATGCTTCGCAAAACCCGATTGATGAATTTGCTGGCAGTACCAAAATTTTCTTTGGAATTAAAGGATGGGTTGCATACTTTTATGGAAAATCAATGGGCAGGTAAAGTAAAGCAGAATACGGGTTTATGGACGATAGAATCAAACGATTGGAAAAAGAAAACCAGCGGCTGCGCCGTGCCCTGGAAGAGCTTTCCATCCTTAACGAGATTGCTACCGCAATTGGTTCTACCCTTACTTTAGACCAGATCGTCGATTTAATGGTGCAAAAATGCGTCAAACATTTTAATGTAGAACAGGCTGCTGTGATGATGCTGAACCGGGGAAGATCGGAAGATCCATTTCAAACGATAATTCGCCGGGCAGACACCAGCAGCGAAATTTTACCTTACCGGCTCAACGCCCAGCTAACCGGCTGGATGTTGAAACATCAAAAACCGTTAATGATTAACGATTTGCGAACCGACGAGCGTTTCGAAGGATTTGTCGATGAAAATTTACCGATTCGCTCGCTATTGAGCGTGCCGCTGATGGCAAAGGGGAAAATTATTGGCTTGATAAACGCCTTCAATAAAAAATCACCGGAAGGGTTTGACATCAACGACCAGCGGCTTTTGGCAATTATTGCCACCCAATCCGCACAAGTGCTGGAAAATGCCCGCTTGTTGGAAGAAGAGCAAGCGCTGCTTCGGATGAAGGAAGAAATACGCACTGCACACGACATCCAGGTAAACCTGATGCCAAAGGCTCCCCCGAAATTCGCCGGCAATGAATATGATATTGCCGGAACCAGCATTCCGGCCAAAACCGTGGGCGGCGATTATTACGATTTTATCAAGATGAGTGATAACCGCCTAGCATTTGGCCTGGGGGATGTAACCGGTAAAGGGCTTCCCGCCGCGTTGCTAATGGCCAATGTGCAAGCAACTATTCGCAGCCAAACTCTACTGGCCAACTCTGCTAAAGATTGTATGAAAAACGCCAACAAACTCATGTTCGAAAGCACCACCCCGGGGAAATTCGTTACTATGTTTTATGGTATCCTGGATACCCAAAATCATACACTCTCGTATTGCAACGCCGGCCACGATGCGCCTTATTTGTATATTCCCGGAAATTCAACGCAACAATTGGAAACCGGGGGAACTGTTTTGGGGTTTGTGCCAGAATATAACTATTCCGAAGCGATCACTCCTTTCGATCCCGGCAGCCGCCTGGTGTTGTATTCCGATGGTATTACCGAAGCGATGAATGCGGAGAATGAAGAATTTGGCGAACAGCGCTTGCAAGACGTTATCGCACAAAACCACCAGGCAACGTCTTTCGAATTATTAGAAGCCGTTATAAACTCCGTAAAACAACATGCTGGCAACACCCCCCAATCCGATGATGTGACATTGGTAATTATTACCCGCAAATTATAAACTACTAGCAGGCATAATCTTAGCATTTAACGATATCCTCCTATCCCCTCGGGAAGCTGGATACTCAATAAATGTTTTATACATTCAAGGCTTGGAAAATATATTTTTTTTCAGTAAGCTATTTAAACAACCTTTCCTATGGAGTTTTATAAAATTTTTGTGATTTCCCAGGGAGGGAATGTTGCGATCTTTGGAAATGTTTCGCCTGTTTAAGAATACAATACCAAACATTCTTAAACATATTTTCAAGGAGGTAATATGGCTAAGGAGATTTACTACAGCAATACCCCTCAAATGAATCAGAAAGATGAAGAAATTGAATTTCCACTCAGGGATAGGGGTGATCGCCGTAAATTTTTTCTATATTTATTTTTTTTGCCTGGTATCATTACAGTTGCTATTTCCACCCTTTGCGGATTTATACTCTATAACAACGAGGGAAACAATTTTCAATTACAGCACTACCTGGAAGTCGCTGCGCTACACTTTTTAGTTCTTAGTGTCTTTTTAATGTTGTTATGGATACCAATTTACCTGGCAGTGCTTGAGCGCTCGGAAAAACTTGAAAATTTTATTTATTATGTTAGAAATCTCTTGATGATTGCAATTGTGATCTTTGCATTTCCACACATGATAGTTGCTTTTTTTTTCAAAAAGGCATTTCCGACTACCGGGACCCAAATCAGCTTGAGCATTTCCATTTTTATTGGCATTGTATTTTTCCTGTTATCTAGAATGAGCCTGAAACGAACTGCCTATCGTGATATTCAAGCTGGAAAAGAGCCTCGCCAACGAAAATATTCGGAAAAGTGGTTGTGGTTTAATTCAACAACAATCATTTTTGTCCTATTTGGCATTGCCATTATCGAGTTATGGTTTATGACCGCAATTGGAAACCGGCCTTTAACTCTTTTCCCGCATGGAATTATAAATCCCTTACTGGAAACCAAGCGCAATTTGCCGGTGATAACTTGCTCAATATTCACCGCTTTAATTTTCTTTTTATGGGCCGGGTTAGGAAATCGACTAATGAAAGAAACTCTAATTCCGGTAACATTTCATGAAAGAGATGTAAAAGGTCTTGTTTTTAAATCCCATGCTTATTTTTGGGAGTTTGTTTCTGCTATTCTCCTTAAACATCCTTTTTTAATGCCAGGTGGTGGATTTTTAATCGCTATTATTCTTCTAGCACCGCTCTTGCTTATATTTGCCCAGCAAATGACACTCTTTTCCTATATCATCGGTGTCGACCAACTTATTTGGACAATAGGAATCTTTATCGCCTGGTTCGCTCCTATTGTCTCGGCTGTCGGCCATCCTGACGAAACATTTGGAGAGCATTTTAATAAACGGTTGGCAAATTTGATGATGATGATACAAGGCCATATTGTTATGATTGGATTTGGCAATCTTGGCAAACGCGTCGTCGACCGTGAAATCAAATCGCTTGAGCAAAAGGAAGATAAAAGTAAAAAGAAATGGTGGCAATTTTTTAAACAACAAAGAAAACATTTTTTAAATGTTGTTACACCGGATATGCGCCTGGAACGAATTTGCACTCATATTGTGGTTGTCGAGCGCCAACCGAATGATATCGTATATTCGGCAACTGATAGTTTATTAGGGCTTTTTGGCGTCGTTAGTGCAGACAATAAACCATACAAAAGTATAGATTTGAAAAAGAACATCGTTAATGCTGAAAAACGTGTGTTGGTTCCGGTTATTATTGGGGAAGCACAAGAGCCTTTTATTAGTTCGCGCGTTAACCTGGAACGAGCAATATTAATTATAAGCACGATCCCGGAAGGGGAAACCGTTCAAAAAATATTCGATCGCGCCAGCCGGAGCGGTCTGAATGCGATTATCAGTGTTAGCAGAACAGACCAGATTTCCTACCTTACTTACCGGTCGCGCCATCGCCCAATTGTACTGGTGTACCCAAAACATAACAAAGGCAGTACTCTTGGACATCGCCTTTGGGCTGCAATTTTGAAAGTTCGTTCCCTAAATCCATTAATGAAAGTCGAAAATGAATGGCCTCAAATATTAGTGGTTGGTAATAGCAAGGCATACCGGTTTATGATTGAAACACTTTGGGCGCATTTATCCGGCAGCCACGAACAAAAGATTAAATGGGTTCAAGACCATTTCGCATTTATCGTTACCTCTCCAAATGAATCTCCCGGCCACCCGGAGTTAAAAGACAAACCTGTAAAAATAGATGCGTTTGATATGTACTGGCCGGAATCTTTTCTGGCGAGTGGACGGTATCCGCAAAAAATTCGCCAACCGAAGGATAGCTCACGTTCACCGGATGATGATCTTCCGCCGTTGAATTTAAATACTCGCCTTGTAAACGCCGCAGATACAAAAGCGATCTCCGAATGCATTAACCAACAACGACCGCATATCCTACTCATCAATCACGATGATTTTCAACAGTCATCGTTAATGTTGCTCCGTTGTATGAGATCCCTGGAAAAATTAAAAATGAGAAACCTAAAAAATTTCCATCTTCCACTTATTTTATTATCGGCGACCCAGGGTGATCTACGTGAAAGTTATGTTCTGGGGGATGCTTCGCGTTTTTATGATGCGCTTTGCAAATTACATGATGAACCATTAGCAATGGATCACAGTTATCCATCTCACTCCCGGTTCGATCATTTTATGAGAGAATTAATTGGAGAAACAATGATCGATTCTCTTGCCGATGCAGAAGAAATAATTGCCGGCGCCCGAAGAAGCTTCTCCGAACAAGAGGACTTTACTGCGCATCTTCCAGAAGTTGAAATAAAAAAACAGTTTATTGAAATTACCAGTTGTCTTCCGAATATTCCCGGTTCCCTCGCAAAATATACTGCCCAGCTTGCGGGATTAAAATTTGACAACTTAAGTTGGAAAGAGTTTTCAAAAATTTGGCAAAATGTGATTGATCGTTTCAGACCTATTTACTCTAAAAAATTGACTCCGAAACCGCACCTCCCCTCGTTTCAATATTTGCGTCATATTAAGTTAGAAGATCCACAACTAAGCGGATTTGCACTTACCGGGTATGCGGCTTTA
>CAXHHS010000543.1:0-5422 GCA_964015645.1 uncultured bacterium | reverse complement strand
CACCAAGAAGCTCGTCGGCAGCGTCAGATGTGTATAAGAGACAGTTCTTACACATATTGTGTGCAATAGTATATGCCCAGGTGGAAAAGCGAGCGCCAGGGCGAAATTGATAGCTTTTATCGATTACTTTTACAAACAGGTCTTGCAAAAAATCCTGCGCTTTCTCCTCATTGCCTCCTAACATGCGGTAGAAATATCCTAAAAATCGCTGGCTATATCGAAAATAAAGCACATCAAAAGCAGCTGTATTTCCCTTCTGAATTTTCCGCATTAACTGCTCATCGCTTTTTGGGGAATCGCTTTTTTGAAAAATCTTCATGAAAACCCGGATTTATCGATTTATGTTCTCAATATAATGCTGAACCGCCTCAACCTGCCCTGTTTTTTTAGCAATTTTTATGGCAAACGCCTTGCATTGTTCCGCTTTGGCTTGATTATCATTTTCGATGTAATGTTCGTAAAGCATTAACAGCGGTGGAATATAGTTTTGATTTAATTGGGTCAGAATCATCGGTGTGGAGGGGTGGGGTTCACTGTACCAATTATGATGCAGATAATCCAGGCGGAAGTGATTTACCCAGTTTTCCTTCAACCGGGCGACATTATCAAACCGTTCAGGGCTAAATTTATATGCTAATCCAACCAGGTAAAGTTGATCGCGAATCGGTTTTATATGGTCAAGCGCAACAGTAACCGCTAAATAAATGGGAATATTGGGATGTTTTTGATGGATTACCTGGCATAAATCCGCAACAAATGTTTCAGAGTCTTTGAGTGGCATTTCCTTCGCGTTTAATTCAATGCCTCTTGCCGAAAAGTTACGCTTTAAATAATCAGGATATTTCTTATTTAAATGGATATTTAAAATTGTGACGTCTTTGCGAATATTTTTTACTACTTGCAGCATCCAGGCAGGATAGGTGTCGTTATCGCCGTTGGTAAACAGGATGGCATTTTCCGCGACGGACATCAACATATTATAATTGTAATCGATTAACGCGGCGGCGAGGTCCTGGCTCTCGTAGAGTTTCCGGTTTATTTTTTGAAAAGATTGGCTATCTCCCTCGATGGCATTTTTTGTGATTAAATCGTAATAAACATCCGGTTCAACTTTTTCCGGTTTGTTGGATTCTCCATTGGCGAAAAAAAATATGAAGATCGACAATACGAAAGCGGCGAGAACAATCACCCAGGGAGGAGCTATTTTTTTCAACGCGTCACCTTTTAAAATTCTCTTTCATTCAACAATAATTTTGATTTGTTATATCATACACTTAACTTTTCTTTCAGTTCAAAAAATTTTGGCTTCTCAACCTTTTAAGGAAAATAATGAAACTTCCCCGTGCCCACCATTTATCTCCCAAAGAACTCGCCGGCCAGGTGTTAATGCCGATGATTGATTGTCGTTTTAAAAATCGAGCCGATTCGGCGGCAAGAAAAATTTCTCGGATGATACAGCGGTTTCATGTCGGCGGATTCATTTTGTTTTATGGGCATCCGGCAGATGTTCGCTATTGGACTTCGGTGCTACAACGGGAGAGCAAATATCCATTATTGTTCGCTGCCGACTTGGAACGCGGGTTACGGAGCGTTTTTTCGGAAGGCACACTGTTTCCCCACGCAATGGCGTTCGGGGCAGCGCGGGAATCTCATTTAACGGAAGCATTCGCGCATATTCTGGCAAAAGAAATCCGTAGCGTGGGAATCAATGTACTTTTTGGTCCCGCGTTAGATTTAGCGAACGATCCGGATAACCCGATTATCAACATTCGCGCGTTTCACCATTCGCCAAACGTTGTTTCCGAGCAGGCTGATGTTATCATCCGGGTTGTGCAAAAATATGGCATTGCCTGCGTTGGCAAACACTTTCCCGGCCACGGCGCAACCACCCTGGACTCACACGATGATTTGCCTGAGCTGTATAAATCCCTACCGGAATTACAAAAAGAGGAGCTTCTTCCTTACCCTGCGGCCATTTCGGCAAATGTTAAAGGTCTGATGGCCAGCCATCTAAAAGTGCCGGGTTTCCAAAACCCCGCCTCTTTGGAACCCGATCTCATTCAAAAAGTGATTCGCGAAAAATGGAAATATCGCGGCGTGGTGTTTACTGACGCGCTGGAAATGGGCGCGATCAAAAACACTTTTTCTTATCGAGATCAAGCGCTGCTGCCGCTAAATGCGGGTGCGGATATTCTTCTAATGCCCAATCAACTACCGCTAGCGCACCGGCTTTTAACGGAACAGATCAAAAACGATGCGGATTTTCGGTACAAAGTGGAACAATCGGTAGAGCGAATTTTTGCTTTAAAAAAGTGGATTCACAAACAGAAACCGGCGCAAGATCACCCTTACCGGGTTAACAAGGTGGTGGCAAATCCCACCCATATCGGCATTGCCAGAAAAGTGGCTGAACGGGCAGTTACGCTGGTTCAGCGCTCGGATCGCTTTCCATTGAATTTGCCAAAGATAAAATCCATTCATCATTTAATTTTTACAGACAGCGCATTTGCCGATCAGCCGTTACAAAATTTTTGTGAAGAACTGCGATTTTTTTTTGAAGGCGTTGTCATTCACAACAATCCCTCTTTGGCGACGGTGAAACGTATCAAACCAGCAAGGAATTCTGTGGTCGTAATTTCATTATATATTCGTACTTACGCCAATAACAAGCAGCGGCTTGATTGGAATACGATTCATCAAGTTTTGCAGGTTTTGGAGAAAAATGATTCTACCAAAATCATATTTTTATTTGGAAATCCCTATCGATTGAATGATTTAACAAACCCATCTGCGGATGCTATTTTTCTGGTTTACTCCTACGTACAAGCCTCCCAGGAAGCCGCTTTTAACGCATTGATTTCTTCTATTGACATTCAGGGTGATTTGCCCGTTCCTCTAAAAGCACCGTTCGCTAATTCCCAAAGACTTGCATCAAAAAATTATTCCCTTTCGCTAAATTTAGTTTCACAAAAGAAATGGCAGTCAATCAATAAATTGATAGAAAAGGCAATCGAAGAAAAGGTGTTCCCGGGATGCGTTTTGTTAGCTGCCCAACAGGGACAAATCATTTTAAAAAATGCCTATGGAAAATTTGATTACAGCGACGATGCCAAACAAATTCTCCCTGATACGGTTTACGATCTCGCTTCTATCACCAAAGTCGCTGCAACAACGCTGGCGGTGATGAAGCTTGTGGAGCAAAGCCACTTGCAGCTTTCCGATACGCTCGACCAGTTTTATGGCGGGCTGGCAACGGATAAAAGTAACATTACGATTGCCGATTTATTGGCGCATCAAAGCGGCCTTCCCGCCTGGAAGTCGCTTTACGAAACGGCCCGCGGAACAGTGGCATTTATCGAACAAATTTTAAATACACCATTAGAATATGCCACCGGCAAAAAAACGATTTACAGCGATTTGGGATTTATTCTTTTATTTGATATTGTCGAAAAAATCACCGGGCTGCCCTTCGATGTATTTTGCCGCGGCCAGCTCTTTGAGCCAATGGGTTTGCAATCGTTGAAGTTTACCCCCTCTCCCAAATTATGGCAACAAATTCCCCCTACCGGAACCGATGCTTTGCGGTCGAAAACCATCCAGGGTCAGGTTAACGACGCAAACTGCTTTGCAATGGACGGCATTTCCGGCCACGCTGGTCTTTTCGGAACAGCCGAAGATGTCGCGGCAGTCGGGCAATTGTTTATTCAAAAGGGGATTTATCGAAAACGGCGGCATTTCAAAGCATCGACGATTGAGTTGTTCAGCAAATTGTTTAACCCGAAAGTTTCTGCCCGAACATTGGGATGGGATACGCCAACCCTGCCGAGTTCCAGTGGCCAATATTTTTCGCAACGCTCCATCGGCCATCTCGGTTTTACTGGCACTTCGCTTTGGATTGATTTGGAGCGGGAAATCGTTATTGTGCTGCTCAGCAACCGGGTTCATCCGGATTCTGAGAATACTGCGATTAAACAATTTCGCCCGGAAATTCATGATGCGGTGATGGGGGAGTTGTTGGGAGAAAAAATAAAGGACAAGGTTCGCTAAGGTAAAATCTTGACTTTAATATCCGATAGGTTTCTTATTTGAAAAGGGATTTTTATTGCGGTAATTGGAAGGGATTAACCGGGCCCCTTAATCCCACTGGTAGCTTTCAACTTGCTTGAGTCTTTCAATTGATCATATAATATTTGCCACTTATTTTCCCATCTATCATATTTTAAATCGAGTAATATTTTATTCATCTCCAACACTTTATATGCCATTAATTTCTTCCCACAATAAGATAATACCGATGAAACATGGCCAATGCTTTCATGGTCAAACCCGGTATATTTTTTTGCTTCTTGTTTTGATATACCCATTGTTATACATAATTCTTTATAGGCTAATTCCATCTGAATAAGCTCAGCAAACGTTATAGCGGCAGATTCAATAAAATTTTTTTCACTGTCGGTTAAATCCACACCTTCCTTGTGATAAAGGAAATTCTTATCTTTTAAGAAATTTTGAAATTCATCAATAGCAATCGGAAGCGTCTCAACTTTTATACGGCTAAACTGTTCAAATTGAGCATATAAAGATTTCAATTTTTCATTTAATTTATTCACTTCATCTTTTAACGCTTCGCTTTCTACCTGAAGTTTTCGGTTGTTTTTTTCCAGCTCAAAACTTTGTTCTTGTAGTTTTTTGATCTTATTTGTCAAAAATTCTACTTCCGCTTCAAGGTGAACAATTTTTCTATTTAACGGATCGATTTTTGTGTAAAGATCAAAAAGTAATTGGGCAAAAAAAACGCCAATGACCATGGCCACAATGATTAATACAAACTGGGCCCACTTCCGCTTCCATAATTCATATAAAATGAACAATACATCACGAAGTATATCATTTTTTATTTTATCGATAAATGGTGGAAGTTCATTTGCTGCTTTTTGTTCTTCATTCTTCATCTTCAACTCCCTGCAACCTGTAATTTATTTATCCAAATCCATAACACACCGTATTCCTAAAGATTCGTGCCGCAGATCCCTGTGGGATTTTTCATTTAAAAATGTAATGGAATAAACCTTGCCTTTTCGCAGGTAATTACCACCTTTAATATAATAAGATACTTCATATCCTTCCGAAACCGGTTTGCTGGCAGTCCATTCGGATAGATTGCCTCCCATATCAAACACGCCTTTTTTTGTTTGATCGGATATATAGTTGCCTATTTTAGATGGATACGTACTTTTTTCTTCCCATGATGCAGATATTCCTTTTTGGTACGCTTCGCCCCAGGGGTAAAATCTTTTTTCTTTGCCGGCAGCAGCAGCCTCCCACTCCTCTTTAGCCGGCAAGCGTTTTCCGGCCCAATTGGCAAAGGCGTAGGCATCCCACCAATCCCTGTCTCTTATACACATCTGACGCTGCCGACGAG
>CAXHHS010000542.1:0-5426 GCA_964015645.1 uncultured bacterium | reverse complement strand
GGCTGCGCGCCGAGCCGAGCTCGACCCGGTCCCGCTCCTGGAGCCGCTCCGCCCCGACCTGACCTGGGAAAGCTACGAGCGACGCGCTGCCCAGGTGATCGAGCACATCCGCGCCGGCGACGTAAATTACCCGGCCATCTTGCAGCAAACAGGTGGAATGGCAGCCTTGAATTTTCGGTGAAGGCGGGGGAATTTCAATGGAATTATCAAGCGGATCGAAAATCACCGGATCCCGGGTATCGTGGCAAAGGATAATTCGACCATCAGGCAATAGAACGCCGGAATCGGTGCCACCGAAAGCTTCTCCCGCGGGGCCGATGATATTCCATTTGCCCTGTTGGGTTTTTTCTTCCAGGCTAAAATTGTATTGCACGCCATTCGGGACAACGGTAATACTGACTTCATTGTATTCAAAATTCGGCGAAGCCGCGCCCAGGAAATATGTTCCTTGCGGCACGCCGCTCATCAGAAAATTCCCGCTGTCATCGGTGCGGATTTCCCAAAACAGCGAGGTATCGGCATTAAACAAAGTGACTCGGACACCGGGGAGCGCTGAACCCAAATTGTCCGATACGATTCCCGAAACATCTTGAGAATGGCCATTTTGAAAGAGACCATGAGAAATAAGGAGTATAAGCGCAAGAAATGTGGAGATTTGTTGAAAAATGTTGCACACGTAATTCATTCGTTTATCCCCGGTCTTTTTTAAAAAGATATAACAATGAGGAAGGGAAAACCCGATAGTTTGAAGAAACTATTGGGAATAATTTACCCTATCGTATCATAATTTTTCCGGTTTGCAATACATCCTTTTCATGCAAAACTTTATACAAGTAGACGCCGCCGGATAAATTATCCCGGCTAATTTCAATTTCACCGGTCCTGATATTCTCTATTCGCCGGACTTCTCTTCCGAGAATGTCATATATCACGATCTTAAGGCCGGATGGATATTGCTCGATATTCGGAATGGTAAGTGTGGCGCGGGAGTTCAGCGGATTGGGGTAAATTTGCAGAATGTTTTCGGGGGACGATTTCTCTTCATGCAAACCGGTTACCGTCTGGCAAAGCAGGGTTTCTGTGATAGCGGTATTGGTGATGATGGTTGCAGCGCTATTTTCTACAGCGCCGGCACCGACGGATGTCCGAGTGGGATTAATCGTTGTCGAAGCATCGCTGACTTCGGTGGCTGTGGCAATTTGATTGCAGCCGCTGTCACCATTGAGGTCAGTTTTGATGAGGTAAATATCCGCGCCGCCCTCCCCGAAGCTGGCGGTATGCCCGGCGATGATATACCCGCCATCGTTAGCTTGCTGCACCGACCATCCTTTATCTTCTGCCGCGCCGCCATAGGCATACGACCAGAGCAGGTTACCTTCCGTGTCTGTGCGGATTAAATAAACGTCCCCGTTAGCGCCAAAACTAAAGGTCTGCCCGGCGATGATAAACCCGCGGTCGCTGGTTTGGCGCACGGAATAACCGTAATCGGCAGCGCTGCCGCCATAGGTTTTTGCCCAGGAGATATCGCCGTCACCATCAATTTTTAGTAGATAAACATCCGAACGGCCCGCCCCGAAGCTGCTGGTGTAACCTGCTATAATAAAACCGCCGTCGATAATCTGCCGAATGCTATAGCCGAAATCTCCGCCGCTCCCGCCGTATGATCTTGTCCATAGGGTGTCGCCGTTTTCGTTTGCCCGGACGACATAAACATCCGACGAGCCCGCCCCAAAGCCATCGCTATGCGCAACCATAATGTAGCCGCCGTCGGCAGTTTGCTGAACGGCTCGCAAGTAATCCTGGCTGCCGGCGCCGTAGGTTTTTGTCCAAACTGTATCGCCGTTGGCATCGGTCTTGATCAGGTAAATATCATGCATCCCCGCGCCAAAGCTGTTAGTATGGGCAGCGATAATATAACCGCCATCAGCGGTCTGCTGCAAAGAATAGGCGCCATCGGCAGAACTGCCGCCGTACACTTTTGTCCATAAAATATCACCGATGGCATTGGTCTTGATCAGGAGAACGTCGTGGCTCCCGACTCCAAAACTTCCACTATGGGTGCCGATAATGAATCCACCGTCGCTGGTTTGCTGAACGGTCCAACCGTAATCCGTATCGCTTCCGCCGTAGATTTTTGTCCAGATCGTGTTCCCATGCCTGTCAGTTCGGATCAAAGAAACATCGCGGCTGCCGGCCCCAAAACTTTGGGTAAAGCCGGTGACAATGTAACCGTCATCCGTTGTTCGTTGAACCGCATAAGCAAAGTCAGTGTTACTGCCGCCGTAAGTTTTCTGGAATGTTGGCTGGGCATTAGAAAAATGCAGACAGAGACTTACCCATATTATGGCTAAACAAAAGATTTTCATAAAAAACAATCAAAAATTTTATTGTTGTTACTTCTGGGCAAACGTCTTCTTAACAGAGCCGCAATTGTACATCATACCCTCGCCAAAGTAAGGGTTAAAGACTTCCTTTTTGTCACTTAGCCAATCGCCGCCGGCGTTATCGTTGGCCATGGGACAATGCTGCACGTAAACCGTCATATCCAGCGGTCCGAACTCTTCCACACAATGGGCTAAGGATTCCGAGAGGGGCGAAAAAGCTGCCCGTTGCGCTTCGATGTCACTTTGGGAAACCTGAGCGGCAATTTTATCCTGCAAATCGCTTAAATTTTCCTTCCAATGTTCAAGAAGATCACTGGGCAATTCGCCCATATCAATATTTGATAAAGCGGTTTTCAAGGCGCCCGCTTTCTCAAGGGCTAATTTGCTGTCTGCGGTGACCAGGGCATCTTTCAACTGAAAATAGACACTTACAGCGTTGCTTAATTGGGAGCGGAATTTTGCGGGTATATTCGTGGATGCCGTTTCTCTAGGGCTATGCTCAGTGCGTTGATTATCGGCATGTTCGTGGGAATCGGAATTGCTTCCACAGGCGCTGAACAAAAAAAACACGAATAATAATAAAGAAAAGATTAATTTGTACATGGAAATTTCCTCCGTTAAGGTTAAGATTAAATCGCAAATTATAAATTTGCGTTACAAGTATTTAGCGGACAATGGCCAGCTTTTCAATTTTCTCCACTGTTTTTTCGCCATCATCGACCATTATTTTGTAGAGATAAACCCCATTTGCCAGCAATTCGCCGTCGCGGTCGCGGCCATCCCAGTAAATTTTGTTAAATCCCGGCTGGGCAAAATCTTCAATTTCTTGAATGAGGCGGCCGCTGACGGTGTAAATCTTTATCCGAACATTGGCGCTGCCGGATGGGGATTGGAATTGAAAAGTGAAATGGGTCTCGGATTCAAAAGGATTGGGGTAATTGACTACTTGCGCCAGGGCTAACCGCGCCGTCGCCGTTGTGGTGAAGTTAATTTGTTCTTCGGCCTGATTGTTCAAATTATCCCAGGCGGAGATGGTCAACTGATGTCTCCCGGGTGCAAGGGCCGGCAGGGTATACTGAAGCTGCCCCTCGGTAAAACTATCCTCGTTATAGACAAAGAACTCCGAGATATTTTTCTTAACATTATTATCCAGGGTTAACTCGATATGATGCCCCACTTCCCCGGTTAAGTTGATGCCGCTTTCATCGGATAACCGGATTACCAGGGTGGGTTGAGAGCTGACGTAATCCCCATTGAAGAATTCCGGCTGATCGGGAAAGGAAAAGGAAATTTCGGGGCCTTTAGTATCGTTTACCCCGGATTCGGTGCCAAAGAACAGGAGTTTGTCATTATAGCCGGCAGCATCGCGAAGATTGTCGCTCCAGGCGTAAATGCTCACCCGCCCGGTACGGGAATCCTTATATTTAATGGATTTGGGAACAATAAAACTGCCTTCCAATTGACCGTTGCTGACGGTAACCACTCCTTTAAAGATCGTGCCGCCAGGGTAGGTATAGCGGTTGTTGCCGCCGTCACGGGTGCTGTCTACGGCATCGAATACGCGAACCAGGGCTTTACCGTCAAAATTCTGAAGAAGATTATTCCCGGAATTATAAACGCCGGCAGTAATGGTAACGGTAGAGAGGGCTTTTAAGGTGTCCGCCGATATGCTTTCGATTATGATAACATGCTGGGGATCAGCTAATTGCAACGCGACATCGCCGAAAAGATGATATTTTTGGTCGTTATCGCGGCCGCCCAAAGACATCACCACAGCATCGCCGAGCAGCCGGGAGCGCAAGGTATCGCTGCCGGAATAAAAGAGATTGCCGTATACATCCTTGGCAAAACGCTCGTTTTCGAAAGCAAAAGAAGGCCGGGCGGCGGCAATAGTGGCAATTCCACCGCTTTCGGACCAGACCATTTCTTCGGCCATGGAAGGAATATTGGGATCATCATAGAGTCCCCAGGTGCAGGTGGCAGCCACCCAAACCGGTAATTTGGCGCCATTGTTGATCACCGGTAAATCACGCGCTTTATTTAGCACCTGTTCATGCGCCCAGGTGTTGGGATCGCCGTGCCCAAAAAAGTTGATCATCAGCGTGCCGCGGTTTACCTGGTCGAGCAGATCGGCGCTGGCTTTGGGTTTTTGTCGCCCCAATCCCCCGGCCTGGGTATCATAATCGGTTAAGTAAATTTTTTTGAGATCGAATTTATCGGGAACCAGCCGGACAATGCCTTCCGTTTGCCGCAAGTGAAACCATTCGTTACAGGCGCTGGAACCGGCGCACTCATCATCGGCAACAAAGGTTAACACGGTCTGCCAGCCATTGACGTTTTCGTTGCCGATAAAAGATTCGGCGTAGGCCCGTAGTTTTCGCAGGTAATTTTCAATATCCCGGGTGGAATTTGCCGGAAGCCTGGCGATGGCTAATTGGGGGTCTAAATGCTGCATATCGTCGAAGCTGTTGTTGATGGCGGTGAAAAAATTATCGGTTACACGGCTGACAATGTCATTGTTGGCGGTAATTTCAAATACGGGAATGCGGTTGACATAATCGGCCAGTTCAATGTTGCGGTAATCGTAGCTGCCATCCCCCAGGAACTGCACGTATTGCGGACGGTTCTCCGGAGAGTTGGCACTCCAATTTTCATAGGCATATTTGATAAAGTCGCGGATAGCAGTTGGGTCCGGCAGGCCGGAAGAAAATTCGCGGAAAATTTCGCCGGTTTTAATACGTTCTGCTTCGATGGGATTTGGCTGTTGGGTTTCTTTGAAATCTTCCCAGGCTTCCGCCGTCTCATAAAATTCGTCGGGTGTGATAATCAACAGTTTTGCTTTGCGATCGGGATTTCTCAGGTTGGGGCTATTTTCCAAAGCGGTAATTTCGCTTACGGATTTAATGGCCGGGATGGAAAAAACAAAATATTGTTTAGCAGCGGTCTGCGACTCGCTGGCATGAAAACGCACTGTGCTGCCATCTTCGAGCGGGACAATCCGTCGAATATTGGCGAAATCGGATATATCCCATATTCGATTCT
>CAXHHS010000541.1:0-5430 GCA_964015645.1 uncultured bacterium | reverse complement strand
ATTTTAGAAAAAACACTTGCAACTTCCGAAATCCGAAATCCGAAATCCGAAATCCCTAAATATTCAACCGCCCCCAATCCTCCGCCGATATTACGCGGCTGCTTTTCCAAAAATGGGACTTCCGGTTTAATCCTTCGATAATATCACCGTAAATTTTTTTGGTGCTGCTGCCGGGTTGATCCATCAATGGCAAATCGATATCAATCCCGGCAAACATGTCTTTTGCGCCAAAAATAAACAGCAGTTCCTGCGCGCGAGAAAAGGCGACGTTAATACGCTCAAATTGAGCGACAAACGATTTATTCGAGAGTGAATTCGAGCGCACATTCCGGACCAGGCTCACTAAAATAATCGACTTTTCTTTCCCTTGAAATTGATCAACGGTATTAACGTCAATGTCCAGCGCTTCGAATTTCTCCTGGCGTAATCGACGGCGAATTTCGCCCACTTGCCGCCCGTAAAAAGAGATAACACCAATCGCTTTACGATTATCATGATTGAAACCGGTTAGCTGGCAAGCGTTGTCAATTTTTTTCAGCAATTCAACGATTAGAATTGCTTCCAGCATATTCATTTTGGACGTGCCGCTTTGTGTTTCAAAATGCCGCTGGTTGAGGGGATCGTTGGAGCTGTCGATCCAAACCGCGTGGGTATTGGGCGTAATAAATTCCAGCCCATCGGCTGCCGGAATGTTGAGGCGGTGGTCGCGGGCCTCATCGGGATTTCCCAATCCACATTTTAAACGGTAATCGTAAAAATGGTTGGTAACATCCATAATATCCGGGTGCATACGGTATTGGGTTTCCAGCGTCGATTTGATCGCACCCGGCGCGTTTTCAAAATAAGTTTTAAAAAGCGAGGCCGTTACCATGTCCTTAAAACGGCGAAAGTTCTTTTCTGTTAGTAGCGTCTTCCGAAGCGGCGTCCCCGATTCTTCCAGGTCATGCACGGCATCCATCCAGGAGCCTTCGCGTTCTTTAAACAGCGGCGGCAACTGGCGGTGGTCGCCGACCAAAATGCTTTTTTTTGCCATCAACATTGGCAGCAACAATTCTGGCGGTGTTGCTTTACTCACTTCATCAATGATTGCGATGTCGAAGCAGCTCTGGCGTTTACTTTCCAGCAACCGGCGGTTTTCGTTACAGGTGATGCCGACGACATTGCAATTATCAATATAGGTTTCAATAAAATGCTCGTTATCGTTAGCAATCTGCTCCTCATCCGTAAGCCATTCTGTCCAGCTACTTAGCAGCGGCTGCCATTTTTCCCGGAATTCGGCATCCTGTTCTTGCTCCGCTCTCAGCGCCATAATTTTATCTTGCAGCTCGTTTTTGATGTGTGCTAATTTTTCTTCGGAGCTTTCGGTTTCAATACCATTTTCAGTTTGGAATTGCTCTAAACGAGATTTTAGTTCGTTTTCCCGCGCCTGGTAGGTTTGCGCTAAATCCGTTTTGGCGGATTGGGCAGCATCAGCTTCATCCGCTATTTTTTCAGCTTCCCGCGGCTTTTCTTCCGGCACATCGAGACGAGTAATAATATTCTCGACATTTTCAACCAACAATGTGCTGGCTTTTTCAACTCGCTGCCCGGTGTCATGGATCCCTTTTAAGGTAAGTGCTAAAAAAGCCGCCAATTTGGCTTTATCGGGCTTGGAATTCATCAGCCGCTGGTAAAACGGTTTTCCGTTTTCTTGCAAATTGAAAACAGCGGCATACAACTCCGGATCGAGCGTGGCCTGGCTTTCCAATACCTGGATTTTTCGCCGAAGCTGCCGCCACACAGCTAACTGCGAATCATCGCCATTTTCGAGGGCGATCTCCACCTGTTCCAGTTTTTTATAAAGCTGCTTTAGCAACATGCGGTTTTCGGGATCGAAGGAAATTCGGTTTTTACTTTCCTTCATCCGCTGGATTTCCGCCTGGATTTCGGGAATGCGGTTTTTTAAAACAAACCATTGCTGAAAAGCCGATTGGAAAAATAAATTCTTTTCACTCGAAGAAAGCCCGTTGAAATCAGTCTCGGCGGATGGCAACAAATCGATTTTATATTTTTTTAACTGCGCCAGCCCGGATATAATGCTGGCGTGAATCAGTTCCAATAATTTATCGGGGATTTGTAATTTTACATCGAGGCTGCCGTTTAAAAAGCGCACCAGTTTTTGCAGCTCGGTTTTCAAGATTAAACGGGGATTATCATTCGATGCCGTTGTATCTTCCGCTTGTTGATCCGTAATCGATTTGTTTGCGGATTGCGGAATCTCTTCCAGTGCAGTGATTTCCCGGTTTAATCCCTCCAATGCTTTTTCCAGGGATTCCAAATCGGCAAGCTGTTTTTGGAGGGTTTCGATTTGCATTTCGGTTTCTTGCCAGGGAGCCAGCCAGTGTTGCTCGCAGGCATCGGCGATGGAGTAATAGAATTTTTTCAGCACGCGATCTTCGGCAAATTGCTGGCCTTCCGGTGAAAATTTACTGCTGCGGCCCAGGCGAATTGCGCGGATTTCCGGAACGGATGCCAGTTTTTCCAGGGCATTATCAACCGCCAGGTTGGCCTGCGATGCCAAAACGATCTTTTTACCCTGTCTTGCAAATTGATAAATCGCTTCTCCAATAACGGTGGTTTTTCCGGTTCCCGGCGGGCCTTGCATTAGCGCGACATCCGGCGCACCTAACATTTTTTTAACCGCTTTTTGCTGATCTTCGTTAATGTGTTTCATCAGCCAGCTTTCTACCGGCTGGGTAATTTGCGGGGTATTGGCTTTCCCAATATCGAACAGCCAGGAGGATAAAAAGGGCGAATAGCCGGATTCCAATTCCAGGTTTTCCAGCGCCTGTGCTTGACGGTTGATAACGGTAAACTCGCCCACCAGCGAAATCGCCAGGTAGCCATTTTCGGAAAACTTTTTCAGGATAAACTCACGGGTGTTTTTTCGGTCGTCTTCAGATGCAGCATCATATTCCGCCTGGTCATTTTCGGCCAATTTAAAAATCACTTCGCTAACAAAGGGATTTGACCAGGGGCAGCCGTTTAATTCTTCGCGAAAACTGTTAGGGGAGAATTCTCGCGAGCGTTTAAATCGCCCTACCGGTGTGCCGTAGATGGTGCGCAAATTCCGATTATAATTGAATTGCCAGGGGTCGGTAGAGTATTCCAATGGAAATGCCATCAATTCATCTTTTTGCAGCGATCTTTCAAATTCGCGGAACGCTGCTTCATTTTGGGCAGCGATGTAAAATCGCAGCGTATCTTCCACCAGGTTGATGCTGATATAGCGCAATCCGGCAAGCTGCGTTTCGACAATTTCTCGCCGCCAGGCGAGATAATCTTTCCAATGTTTGAGATTTTCTCGTGTCGCTTTGGAAATTTCCGGCAGTTCGTATACCAGCGTATCGCTTAACAGATTATTGCGGCGTTCCCTATCGGAAACCGCGGGAGCAAAGGCAACTTCTCGCTCGAAAGAGCGCAACGGTGATTCGGAAATATCGACAATCCGTTCTACGGTTAATTCCGGGTTATGATGGTTGGGCGGAAATAGTCGACCACGAATACAAAGGGTAATATCCGGCGGGAATTCTTCATCCAATCGCGTGGTTCGCCGGGGACGAATGGAGAGGTTGATGTCATCATCTTTTAAAGAAGTGTTGGCAATATAAAAATCTTTTTTGATGCCTAATTCGAATACGGTCTGCACAAAATAAACCAGGATATTGGTTTTTTGCTTTAAATATGGAAACAACCCATTGGAGTGTATTTTCCGAATGTCGAGAAGCTGGCGTTCCAACCGGTCGCGATAAAAGGTGAAGTTGAGATAAAGATTTTGTGCTTGATCTGCCATCGGTCTGTGTATCAAGGATTTAGTGTTCGATTAAGTAGTGGCAGTTGGCAGTGGCAGTAGCAGTCATCTTTTCCCGCTAACTGCTGCTGCCACTGCCACTTTGTGAAATCAACAATATAAAAATTTATCAGATATAAAGCGCACTGCTAAAGGCCGGGCGATGCTTGCGTGTCAACTCGTTACCTTCGCCTAAAAATTTGAAGATTGCGATGCAGGCTTTACGAGAACCGTCGTCATCGTAGTAACGGTCGTTTTGGATGATGTCGATAAAATTTTCCAACGCCTGATCGAAATTTTCGCTTCGCAGATAATTAATCGCTGCCAGGTAATGCGCTTTTACCGGGCTATCGGGAAGAGCTTCCGGTTCATCGCTAAAGTGAAATAGTCTGCCGAAAATACGCACGGTATCAACCAGGTCGAAGAACTCGGAATCCTCGTGAATGTCACGGACCAAGTCCAGCGCTTTTTTCGGTTTGCTATAGAGCAAACTTTTTGCTAACAACACTTTTGCTTGCTGATTATCCGGCTCGGCGGCTATAACGCCCTGCAAAAGCGACTGTGCTTTTGCCAGGTTACCTTCGGCCAAGAGTCGCTGCGCTTGCGAAATTGTTTTACGATGTTTTCCGGGCAGCGCTTTATCCAACCATTGCAAAACGGCTTGCTCCGGCAGCGCGCCGGCAAATTCGCTGGCAACTTCGCCATCAACAAATAATTTGACATTCGGAATGCTACGAATTTGATATTGCTGCGCTAAATCGGGGTGTGCTTCTGTATCCACTTTTACAAACGCCCAGCGATCTTTTTGAGCTACTGCCAGCCGTTCCAACACCGGGCCTAACACTTTGCACGGGCCACACCACTCGGCCCAAAAATCTACCAGAACGGGAATTTCGTGGCTGCGGTCGATGACATCTTTTTGAAAGTTATTCGTTTCGTAACTCATTGTTTTTCCTTTGATTGCTTGATAATTGATACTGGAAACGGGAGAGGTTCGATAAAACCAGGCTTCAAGTTTCCAGCTTCGAGTTTCAGGTTTCAAAAACAGTTTTTAATTTCTCGGCCAAAGCTTCCGGCAATTTAGCTTTCTCCTTCAACTCCGCAATTGTTGCAGTTTTAATTCGCTTTAGCGAACCGAAGGTTTTCAGCAAATGCTTTTTGCGAGTGGGGCCAATGCCGGGCACATCATCCAGTGGTGATTTTAGCGTCGATTTCTTATGCTGTTTGCGAAAATGGGTGATGGCAAACCGGTGTGCTTCGTCGCGGGTTTGCTGGAGCAGCTTTAATCCGGCAGAACGGCGAGAGATATTCATCGGTTCGCTGCTGCCGGGGCGAAATACTTCTTCCAGCCGTTTTGCCAGCCCAATAATTGGCTGATCGGTGACATCAATATTCAATTCCGTTAATGCCTGAACTGCACTGCTGAGCTGGCCTTTACCGCCATCGATCAAAATAAGATCCGGCAATGGTTCTTTTTCATCCAGGCGGCGTTTGTAGCGACGATAGACGGCTTCGTGCATCATCATAAAATCATCCGGAGTATCTTTGGAGCGGATGTTGAACATACGGTATTCGCTTTTTTTCGGACGACCCTCCACACC
>CAXHHS010000540.1:0-5433 GCA_964015645.1 uncultured bacterium | reverse complement strand
ATTCTGTTAGATAAACAGCTTTCCTCAACGACGCGAGAAATTCACATTTTTCTAAACAATACCCCCTGCAGTATGCCGTTCGACTTTAGCATTGAAGCGGATGATTTCGCAGAAAAACTGGCAAAAAAGATTGCCGGTATTCTCCTTTTAAATCGCGAGTTGTTGATTACCGAAACATTGGCGGAAAAAGCACTTTGGGATCTCTGGCGAATGGATCGCATTTATTTCGGAAGCGAAACAGTCGGAAAAGTTAGGGATTTTTTTGCGGAACTTGTTCAACGCGGATTTCATATCGAGCGCGGTATCAACGAGATTGCCAAACACAATCATCTAACGCTGTCGAAAGTAAATTTTCAAGATGCTTTTGAATCAGCGATTAGCAGCCTGGATGGCCTCTCAATTACAGTTTACCTGAAAAACTCTAATACGCTTTCTATGTCATCACCCTATGATGACAACTTCATCGAAGCAATGATCGATTTAATGAAAGACGGGCTTTTTTATGAGTTAGGCATTGTGTTGCCAACTGTAAATTTTGTTGCTGACAAAAAACTGTCCCCTAATCAATTCCGCACCCGTTTAAATGATCAGAATTTTTTACCGGTTGATGGATTGAAACCAACAGAGTTCCTGGTAAATGACACTGTTGAGCGTCTGAAACTATTGGGAATTTCCGATGCAAAACCAGCAGTGAATCCTGCCAACAACAATCCCTGCGCCATCATCGATGATCCCGATGGCAAACTTGCTGCGATTTGCCGCCAATCCGGTTTAACGATTTGGGGGATGAGTGGTTATTTAATTTTATCGCTCAGCGCGGCCATTCGGCGGTTGGCCGGTTCGTTTTTAAATGTGGAATTGGTAAGCCATAATTTAAATTTGTTATCGGAATATTATCTGCAACTGGTTGAAAATGTAAATGTGAAATTGAGCCTGGAAACGTTGACGCCCATTCTACGGCATTTATTAGATGAAGAAATCTCTATCCGCGATTTGCGCAGTATTCTGGAAGCGCTGCTGGAAGTTGAGGGAACGATGAAAGCGGATTTGGCACAGCATATCATTTTTTCCACACCTTCGCAAAACCTGTTTATCAGCAGCCGGGCAACGGAGTTGGAAGCGCTAACCGCTGTGGATTATGCCAACCAGGTGCGCAAATCTTTAAGGCGATATATTTCCCACAAATACACTCGCGGCCAAAACACCCTGGTCGTTTACCTACTGGATCCGAAATTAGAAAATTTGCTGCGTGACTCCGCCGGCACGCCGCTGGCCCCGGAAGATCGAAACCAAATTTCGGAAGCGGTTCAGGCAGAGTTTAATTCGCTATCGAGCACAGCCCAAACTCCCGTTATCCTCACCACTGGCGACATCCGAAAAACAATGCTGAAGTTGATCGAAAAAGAATTACCCCGTCTGGCAGTTTTATCCTACACCGAGCTTTCTCCGGATATGAACATCCAGCCGGTTGCGCGGATTTCGTTGAGTTAGCAGACTCCCCCATACCATAAAAATTTGCCCACGAAACACCCGAAATACACAAACCAAATTTTAAAAATTCCATTTTGCGGATTTCGGGTGTTTCGTGGGCATTTTTAAGCGTGAGGCATGCCGAAGTAGGGAGGTTATTTTTTCAAAGTCTTAATTCGAATCGCGAATCACTCCCACTTAAATTTCCTAACCGAAAACGTAAAACACACAACCATCCATACTGCCAGAATACCCAATTCCGGGAGAAAGTTATCTAACGTTGCTCCGTTATTGAAAATGCCGCGAATGGCGTTTACCAAATGCGTCAACGGCAGGAATTCAATCAGCGGTTGAAGATAATCCGGCAGGCCGTCTACGGAAAAATAGACGCCGCTGAGAAACGTCATCGGCAAAAACAGCACATTGGCGATACCGGAAGCGGTCTCTGGCGTTTGGGCAACGCTGGCAATGGAATAACCGAGGGCAATAAAGGCAAACATTCCAACTGTTAGCGCAATGAAAAATTGTAGTGGATCGCCAACCATCCGCACATCAAACAACACCGCGGAAATACCAATCAGCAAAACCGCCTGCACCAAAACGATGATATAGCGATTGAGTATCTGTCCGGCGATAAAAATCGATTTGGGCAGCGGTGTTACGGCTAGCCGGCGGAGCTTGCCCTTTTCGCGATACGAAACGACGACCACGCCCACGGAAAACAAACACGTTGCCATCAAACTAAATCCGATAAGACCGGGCACTAAAAAATCGATATAACTTTGCCCCTGCTCCAACGGCTGAATCGGTGTGGATTCAATTTTGATGGGCGGCGGCATCCCGGCAATTTCCCAGCTTTTGCGATTGATGATTTCCATCAGCAGTGGATGAAGCACTTGCAGAAACTGCTGCTGCGCGGGATTGTAGAGGATTTCGATTTGAGCATTGCGATTTTTGAGGTCGTTTTCATAACCATTAGGAATGATCACAACCAGTTTTTTTTCATCTTTTTCAAGCGCCTGGCGCAGCTCGTGGGAAGCACCTGGTTCGATATTCAATACCGGTATTTTCAGCAACGCATCCAATAGCGCAAATGATTGCTGAGAGCGGTCCTCATCGGCAATGCCGACATCGAGCTTAAACACATCCGGGGTATTAAATACATAACCGAAAAGTAAAATCATGAATGTCGGAAAGAAAAAGTTCCAGAAAACTGTTTGCCGGTCGCGCAGGAACAGTTTCATCTCGATAATGAGTTGCCCCCAGAGCATTCGTAATTTTCTCATTATTCCCGCAGACTCCTTCCTGTCAATTCAATGAAAAGGTCTTCTAAGGTAGCGCGCCGAACATGGAGGTCCTTGATTTCGGCGTTTTGCGATTTTGAAAGCTCAATCAAATTCACCAGCGTCTCCTGGGGATTGCGGGAAAACAGTTCGATATTTTCACCATTCGTCAGCGTTTTGGTAACATTGGGGAGTTTCTGCAATTGTACAAGATCGAGCGCCTCGTTGTTGCGAAATTCCAAGCAACTATCTACACTCATCCTGGAAACCAGTTCGCCGGGTGTGCCCTCGGCAATTATTTTTCCATGATCCATAATCGCGATGCGATCGCAAAGGCGTTCGGCTTCTTCCATGTAGTGGGTTGTGAGTAATACGGTTTTTTCATCGGAGCGCATTTCGGAAATGATTTCCCAAAGATTGCGGCGTGCCTGTGGATCGAGACCGGTGGTTGGCTCATCTAAAAATACCACCATCGGGTCGTTTACCAATGTTAATGCCAGCGCCAATCGCTGCTGCTGGCCGCCGGATAAATCTTTGTGATAGCTGTTGCGCTTATCTTCCAAGGAAACGAGTTTTAACAGTTCATCCACGGAGCGGCGATTTTTATAATAACCGCCGTAAAGCGCCAGCGCTTCTCCAACTTTAATCTTGTTATACAACGAGGTAGATTGTAGCTGCACGCCGATCATTTCCTTAACCTTTTGCAAATCGGTTTTGGAGTTGTGGCCGTTTACAAAAATTTCACCGCTATCCGGTTCCCGCAGCCCTTCAATCATTTCCAATGTCGTGGTTTTACCAGCACCGTTGGGGCCTAATAATCCGAATACCTCGCCGCGGTAGGCGGTAAAACTGAGGTTGTCAACGGCTTTTAAATCGCCGTAGGATTTACTGACGGAAATTAACTCAACAGTCGGTTGGGGATTTTCTGGCATTCTTTTATTTTTCCAGGGAAGACAAATGTTTCTTTATTCGATATCGGTAAGCCACGTTGTAACCTTCTTCATAACATCTATATTTGCCGGGTCTTCTAAAATTTTAGGTAACAAAAATGCAATACGTTCATTTTGATCTTCTTCAGGTGGTATACTATCTGTTTGAACTCCACTTCTTACTTTCAACTGGAAATCATCTAACGATGCCGCAACAAAATTGGTTTTCATCTCTTTGTTAAATCTATTCAATATTTCAAGTGCTTCATCATACATTAGTTTATAATCTTCTACAAAAATATTCTGTATAGCATTATCAAGTTTTGATAAAAGGTCTTTATGATTATCCAAATTATATTTGATATACTCAAATGGCCGAACATCAACAGGAGCTTCCGACGGATCATCTTGAGTAAGAAATATCACCGGTTTACCAATGGAGTGGGCAATGCCTAATTCATAAAACACATTCGGATTTCCACCGGTTATATCTGCAATTACAATATCCGATTCCGTTATTTGATCTAATATTTTTTCCATAATCGGTTTTGTTAAAATATTATGATCACCACGTTCAACATGAATCTGAAATTTATCTTTTAAATAATGCTGGATATACAGAAAGAAAAAATTTAACTCAGGTTTGAATGGCATTATCACAAAGCAGAAAGGGCGCTCAGGCATTTCATGCTCCTTTTCGATGGAGATATTTCTTTACGGATTTTTTTACATAATCCGATAGATTTGATAAATCTTTAGGATTATATACAAAATAGAAAAACCCCTGTAAATCGGTTGGGAGGTTTGTATTAGCATCACTACTCATAAGAAGTAGTGTGGGTTTTCTCAATGCGTGTGCAATGCCAAGCTCATAAAAAACATTGGGGTTTTGACGTGAAATATCGACAAAAATTACATCAGCTTTTCTAATTGCGTCTGTAATCGTATTAACGATTAGATCACCGGTAAGTAATTCATGTGGCCGGTAAACATCTATACCAACTTCACTAAGCGCCTTAATAATTGTATCATAAACGTCCTGTTTAGAAACATCAAATGGCGTTATCACCAAGCTGTTAATTGCTTTCATAGTTAACCTCTCTTTTAGTCTTTATAACTACTGCAATATATTTATTGAATAGGAGTAAGTCTATGATTTTTTAGTATAAAGCGATATGTAGTAAATTGGAGATGCCGGCTACATACGTGAACCGCTAACTAAGAATTCGGCCACTCCATCCAAACACAATCAATAAAATCAAGCGCCATGTGGATCAGGAGGCCAATGCCAATGAGTCTTAATTTAGAGAAAAATGGGAGAATGCAATAGACACCAATCGCAGCGTAAGAATGCAGGGGATGAAAATTAATGCTGCAACGGCTCGGGTCGTAAATCGGATCGGCGAGGAGATGATCCAAATCCACTGCCATTGTCGCCATCATTATCAGAAAAACACGCAGGCGATTTTCTTTAAATCCGAAATAGGCAACCAGCGCAGGAATGAGGAAATGTAAAATGTCGTGAATGATGGGGCGGAGCATGTCTTGTGAGGTTTTGAGAGGATGAACCTTCGGAAGGTTCCAAACCTTCCGAAGGTTAAACATTTGCTAAATAATTTTGATAAGATGATAATTCTTGCGCCCTTTACGCACCACCAAAAACTGTCCTTCGATACTGTCGGAAATTGTCAATGCAGCGTGAATACTGTCTCTTATACACATCTGACGCTGCCGACGAGCTTCTTGGTGTA
>CAXHHS010000539.1:0-5434 GCA_964015645.1 uncultured bacterium | reverse complement strand
CTAAAACTCATGAAATTAGAGCAAAATCACTTTTAGCGCTTTTTTTTCCTCTTTTTTAGACGGCAAACTGCCTTCGAATTTCTTAGACTATATTTGATTTGGACTTTTGACAAGAAAATGAATCCCTTTAGTTTATTCACGAATCTCTTGTGTGATCAAGTGTTCACCAAGAAATAATCTGAGATGGCTTGTTGATACTTTAGAGAAATCAGGTTCTTTCGCTTTAAAGTATAAAAAAGCCCATTATCGGCTGTTTTTAGTGGCTATTAGTATCCCTTTATGTCAAAAGTCTAAATTTGATAGATGTATAAGACAAATCGCTGCTCAGGATACTTCTATTGAGTTTATCTCAATTGTAAAAAACTGGCTTATAGGTAACGCCAGGGATATTTCTCTCAAATCGATCTGTGCGATTCATCACGCCAAAATCCAATTTTCTTCGCTTCTTATTCCATCCGATCTTTCACAAAAAATTCCCATAAAATCAAGTCTTAATTCTTCAGGTGATTGCTTGAAAGGATTCGGGAATTGCATATCAAACGTGATGTGTCTTAAATTGTTTTTAACGAACCACCTGCTTGCCAAAGCCTTGGCGAAGGCAGGTGCAACACGAATAACAAGTAACTCGCTCTAAAATAAATCAACAAAAATTGTCATTAAAATTTAATGCCTTTTATTAAATTTTAGGTGGGAGCCCCGGGATAGCACGAGGCGTTGTCGGCAACGACAGGGATGAACACGCGGCAGGGAAGCCGCTCCTACCTTTTTATTTTTCTATTCGAAAAATAAAAATTTGTGCAACTACTTAATATCCGCTCAAAACACAATACTATAAACCTCAACTGCATAACCTCAAAGCACTGAGAGGAGAAATTATGAACCGTTTGGTAAAGGACTACCGAATTACTCTTTTTATGATTTGCGCCATATTCTTAAGCGCAACTGCATTTGCAACTACTACCGTTTTTATTAATGAAATCCATTATGACAATACCGGTGGTGATACAGGTGAAGCCGTAGAAATTGCCGGCCCCGCCGGAACGGATTTAACCGGCTGGACAGTGGTGTTATATAACGGCAGCACCGGTGCAGTATATGCCACAATTAACTTGAGCGGCACCATTCCCGATCAGAGCAATGGCATTGGCACGCTACATTTCCTGCAAGCAGGAATTCAGAACGGATCGCCGGATGGTTTGGCATTAGTGGATGATGGCGGAACCGTTATCCAATTCCTCAGCTACGAAGGAAGTTTTACTGCTGTTGGCGGCCCGGCAGACGGATTAACCAGCGAAGATATCGGTGTTTCCGAACCGAGCAATACACCGGTAGGAGAATCCTTGCAGTTAGGCGGAACCGGCACCTGCTACGAAGATTTTACCTGGGAAAATCCCCAAACGAATACCTTTGGCGCAATAAATGCCAACCAAACAATTTCCGGTGGCGGCAGCGATCCCAATATAAATGTTGATCCGAATACGGTCGATTTCGGAGCGGTTTTGGTTGGAGAAATCGGGGGACCGGTGACCATTACAATTGAAAATACCGGTTCTGCGGATTTAACCGTAAGTTCGATTTCCGATCCTGGCGGCGAGTTTATGCTTGACAATCTTCCGGTGCTTCCGGCAGTTATCAATCCCTCCAATAGTGTTTCCTTTGATGTGCAGTACGAGCCGCTGGATACCGGCGCTGATAACGCTTCCATCACAATTACCAGCGACGATCCCGATACACCGAAAGCCACCGTCAGCCTCAGCGGGGAAGGCATTGACACACCGGTGATTATTAACGAAGTAGATGCAGACCAAACCGGTACCGATATGGAAGAATTTATCGAACTATTCGATGGCGGTATCGGAAACACTTCTCTCGACGGTTTGGTTTTAGTGCTTTACAACGGCAACGGCGATATTTCTTATGCAGCATTTGATTTAGACAACCGTTCGACTGACGCAAACGGATTCTTCGTTTTGGGCAATGCTGCGGTTCCCGGTGTCGATTCGGTGTTTTCCAATAATTTTTTGCAAAACGGCGCGGATGCCGTAGCGTTGTATTCCGGTAATGCTGCCGATTTTCCTAATGGCACACCGGTAACAACTGCCGGATTAATCGATGCGATCGTTTACGATACCAACGATGCTGATGACGCCGGATTACTGGTGCTTCTCAACCCCGGCCAGCCGCAGGTAAACGAGGCCAGCAATGATCCGACAACTGAATCCAGCCAGCGAATTCCCAATGGCAGCGGCGGCAACCGCAATACCGATACCTATGCCCAAATTCCACCAACGCCCGACGCAGTGAATGGAGTGGCTGTAAACGATCCGGTGGTATTTTTAGCCTGCATCGACGGCGACCAGGAAGTGCCGCCGGTGGTAACCGATGCCCTGGGCGGCGGCATGTTTACGTTAAACGGAGATCGCGATACACTGACATTTGATATACGGGTAAATGGTTTAAGCGGCCCAATTACCGCTGCTCATTTTCACAATGCCCCGGCTGGCGTGGATGGCCCGGTGGTACGAACAATCACCAGCGATTTTAGCGGAGAGGTTGCCAGCGGCGTTTGGACGAGCGGCGATGGCGAGCCGTTAACCGCAGCATTGGTAGATGAATTGCTGGCCGGAAATATTTATATCAATATCCACACCGCCCTGAATCCCGGGGGGGAGATTCGCGGGCAGTTAGTTTCTGATACGCCGGTGCAATTGTTCTCCGCCCTGGATGGCAGCCAGGAGGTGCCGCCGGTGGCAACCAACGCTTTTGGCAACGGTGAAATGACCCTTAGCGGCGATGGCGATACCCTGGAATTTAATATCGATACCAGCAATTTGGTAGATTTTACCGCTGCCCATTTCCATAATGCCGAAGCCGGTGTCGACGGCCCAATCGTTCGCAACATCACCCCCGAGGTTGATGTGAATAACGATGCCGCCGGTTTTTGGACAAATATCGACGCAGAGCCGTTAACCCCCACATTAGTTGCCGAATTATTGGCCGGGCGAATTTATCTTAATTTCCATACCGTTGCCAATCCTGGCGGAGAAATTCGCGGGCAGGTTACTAAAGAGCAGCTTTTACCAGGGATTTCTGTCTCACCGCTGTCTATCGATTTCGGCACTGTTGAAATCGGAAATACCGGCGGCCCGGAAATAGTAACGATTACCAATACCGGCGATGCCGCCCTGGAAGTTACCGGTATTTCCGATCCCGGCGCACCCTTTAGCCTCGGTAGTTTGCCTGCTCTACCATTTACGCTAAATTCAGCAGAATCAGAGACTTTCGATGTTTCTTTTACACCCCAGGTTGTTGGCCCGGCCAGCGCCACCATCACCATTTCCAACAGTATTGGAGACGTTCAGGTCGATCTTTCCGGCGAAGGTAGCGATCCGGTTGTATTTGAACCCGCCAATGCCACCGCCGGTGTTTGTTATGCTTCCACCGGCAACATTGATGGCGGGCGATTGTTGAGTATTGACCCCGCTACCGGCGGCGGATCCTTAGTGGCAGACATCGTTGATGTCAATACTTCCCAGAGTATCGGTAGCGTTCAAGGGTTGGCGATCACCGCAACCGGGGCAATGTTTGGCAGTAACATTAGCGGCGGTAATACGGATTTACTGCGAATCGACGCCGTAACCGGGGAAGCGCAAGTAGTCGGCAGTGTCGGATTTATCAGGGTCGGCGGCCTCGCTTTCGATGATAATGGTGTTTTGTGGGGCGCCAATTTTGATGGCGAAGTTATCACCATCGATACCACCTCTGGCGCCGGAACGCTGGTAAACACCAATGGCGGGGTTGCTTTAGCCGGGCTGGCGTTCGACCCGACCGACGGAACGTTATATGCCTCTTCCGCCGGGTTTGCCGGAGACGGCGGTTTGTACACCATTGATACCGGCAACGGTGTTGCCACTCTGGTTGGCATCGTCGATAATGGCCGCCCGGTAACCGATATTCATTTCGATCCTGCCGGAAATCTCTTTGGTTCCCTCGCCATCGACAACGGCGGCGGCGGTCAGCCGTTTGATTTTTATGCCATCGATAAAACGACCGGGGCTGGAACACTGGTTGGCGATATTGGTTTTGTAGCGGTTAGTGGATTGGCGCAGTTTGGCGTCGAATTTATTCCCGAACCGGGGCAAGAAGGCGTTTGTTATGCCTCCAGTGGAGTGGGCGGCACGAATCCCGGCTCCCTGTTTACCGTTGACCCGGCGACCGGCGCTGCAACATTGGTTGGCCCGACCGGGTTCGATCGAATGGCCGGTTTGGCAATTAATTCCGCCCTGGAAATATTCGGTTCTGACGGAAATGCTGCCTCTACCCTGGTGCGAATTGACGCCGCGACCGGCGCTGCCGCAGCGATTGGTGTGATTAATGACAATGGAAGCGATTTAGCATTTGTGCAAGGAATCGCCTTTGATGGCAATGATGTGCTTTACGGCGTTGACGATCAGAATAATCTTTACACCATTGATACCGGCACTGCCTCCGCAACCCTTGTTGGCGCTACCGGCGTGGTAGGCCCGTTGTTCGTCGGTTTGACGTTTGAGCCAGGCAGCGGCCGTCTTTTTGCTTCTATCGGCGGTTTTCCGGCTGCTGGCGAGGATATTTACGAGATTGATCCCGCTAACGGCGTTGCTACTTTGATTGGCAGCACCGGTCTGGGCGGCACTGCGATTCCCGATTTACACTTTTCCGGCGGTATTTTGTATGGTTCGGAAAATATCAACGGCGTTTTTAACTTGATATCGATTGATACCGCTACCGGCGTTGGCACTGTTGTCGGAGCCTTTGGAAATGATGAGAGAATTAGCGGCCTGGCTTCATTCGAGACGCCTGTAGTTAGCACGATTCACGATTTTACCATTTTAGCCGATGAAGAAATCACCCTCCAAAAAGATGCCTTTGTGGAAGGCGATATGCACACTAACGACGAAGCGGAATACAAAAAACGCAGCCACCAGGTTGGCAACATTACCGCTTCCGGCGAAATCGAAATCCACAAGCAAGTCTTAATTGATGGCGATGCCACCGCACCGGAATTCGATTTCAAAGGCGGCGCCAGCGAAGATAATGTTACCGGAACCGTAACAGTAGCACCTGTAGATATGATCCCACTACCTGAATTACCGCCATTTACACCTGGCACCGAAGATGTGGAAGTTGGCAAAGATGAAGAAGTAGACCTCTCGCCCGGTATGTATGCCGAAGTTGAAGTTAGAGAAGCCGGCATCTTGAACTTAACTGTTGGCGACTACCACATGGAAGATTTCAGAATCGGTAAAAGCGCCACCGTTAACGTAGATGCCAGCGGCGGTGATGTCAACATCTTCATCGAAGAAAAATTCAGTTTCATTCGAAACTCAACATTTAACGCTTTTGATGGCCCTGTCTCTTATACACATCTGACGCTGCCGACGAGCTTCTTGGTGTA
>CAXHHS010000538.1:0-5447 GCA_964015645.1 uncultured bacterium | reverse complement strand
CTCTGAAATAGAATATGACAATCACCTGCGGGAACGTGGAATGATCATCGAACACGAACATCCACTGCATGGCCGGATTAAGGGCATTGGCATTCCGATAAAATTTTCTCACACCAAAACCGAGAATCCTACCCCCTGCCCTTCTCTTGGCGAGAACTCAGTGGAAATTCTGCGTGAATTGGATTATAGTGAAAGCAAGATTAATCATTTACTGGAGAAAGGTGTTGTTTTAAGCGGGGATTAGGGAATGTATATTCGGCCTGAGCCACAGTGATTTTCCAGGTCAATTAATATTTCAGCTAAACGAGTGGCACATTGTTTACGATATTCTAACTCAACCATGCGATTCGCATTTCCAATCGTTAAAATAGGTAAGGAAGTTGAGATGCTTTCCTCACGTATTGTTTGTTATGTGTTGGAGTAATATAAAGAATATAGACTGTATATGAACGAAGATAATGATAGCTTTATTAGATGGCAGGGAATTACAATAAATCAATTTACATACGCTCAGAATTTGATTCTTACATTCTCCGTTGCCGCTTTGGGATTTGGGCTTTCAATGATCAAAGATCAAACTTTTGCGCCATTAGGTTTAGGTAAATGTCTTTTTACTTTATCTTTAATTTCGCTTTCGATTTCAATAGGATGTGGTCTATGTTGTGTAATAAATAGACTAAAGGATTTTCGAGTAACCAAGACAATTGCGAAAAATCGAGGCAATGATGATAGCTCAGAGATTAGTGAATTACGTGAAATAAGCAGAAATTTAGGTCGCAGAACTTGGAATTTGTTTCGGTGTCAAATTGGAATATTTTCATTAGGAATCCTCCTTTTAACAATCGGTATTATCCTAATTTATGGAAATAAACTATTTTGAAAAAAATACAATACTTTGCGTATGGATCAAATATGCATATAGAAAGATTGCGAGAAAGAGTACCTTCAACCGAAAGTCTTTGTACTGGAGTTTTAAATTCCTATTCGTTGAGTTTTAACAAGAGAAGTCGGGATAATTCTGGCAAATGTAATATTAACTATACCGGTAATGAAAAAGACAAAGTATTTGGCGTTATATATGAAATAGCGCTTAGTGAAAAGCAGGAATTGGATAGGGCTGAAGGATTGGGGCTTGGATACGCAGAAGAGAATATTTCTGTATTAAGTGAGTGTGGAAATATAACAGCATTTACCTATATCGCGGAAAAAAACGTAATTGACGATAAATTGAGGCCGTATTTTTGGTATCGACAATATGTGGTTTATGGGGCCAAACATTTTCATTTGCCAGAAAATTATATAGAGATGATAGAGAAAATTGAATATTGGAATGATAGTGATGAAAAAAGAGCAAAAAAAAATCTAGAAATATTAAATCGGTTAAAGGGCTCATAACAATTGCACGGAGTGCGTTCGGCCAAAAAACGGCCTCACGTCTCATTCCAAATGTTCTGATGCTAACCCGCGATCATTCGGATAATTGTGGATTGGGAATTGTTATTTTCGGCCATGGATTGTTCCTCTTATTCAGATACCTTGGCAATTAATTATACTTCCATTCAAAATGCAACCATCTATTTCAGATCAATTTATTTTTAATCGTTTTGCTCTTCCCAAAGCTTCGGGATGTTATTTCCCAGGCTTGAGTTCACTACTTATTTTATCATTCCTTAACCACAAACTCTCCCCCACCCTTCGAAGTAAAAAATACTACTCCATCTGATGAAACATCAGCGCTTTGAATACGATTACCATTTTGCCAAATCGTAAACTGCCCTTCTTTAATTCCGGTAATTATATGCAATACATCTTGGGATGATGAAACTTGGTATTGAATGGTTGAAAGCGGCATTTCTGTGCTATTGAAAATAGCAACCCGATTTTTGTTGATCAGCGCACCGGTGTAATTTTCTCCATCTACTTTTTCTATGGAAACCATTGTTTTTAAAGTGTTTGCATCTCCAATTTGCATAATGGTAAGATAATTGGAAACATGCCTGCCGCTACGATCTTCGATTTCCAGGCGGTGGGTGCCGCCCCAAAATGCACCCCATTGGTTAAATGGCCCGCGTTTGGTTAAATCATTGCCTTCGGCATCGGTGTACCAATAGTAGGTTTCGCCTTCATTGCCTCCCCTTAACCGCAATTGATAATTTACCGGGGAGAGAATTTTTAACAGCAATTTGCCATGAGCATTTCCGATGGTATTGGCAACTTCCAGCACGCTTCCCTTTTCCGCTGTCCAAAAGCCGCTGCCGGCCTTTTGCCAGACGCCATCTAACAATTGCGGTTCCACCGGCGTGTGGAGGAGCCAGCGTCGTTTTATGGCAGGATCAGTAAGTTCGACATCATCAAAAATGACAACATATTCTTCATCAGTATAATTAGGCGAATTGGGATCGCGAATGTAAAGCAATTTTCGCCGCAGGCTTTTGGCATATTTTTCGCCTTTGTAAGCGCGGGTGTAATCGAAATCTACATAATCAAATACGCCTGGCTCAAACCGGAGTGCAGCAACATCGCCAATGTGGTTTCTGCCGCCCGGTTGGTTTTCCGGGTGATAATAGGCGTCAGCGGCATCTCGCGTTTTCATCGAGAATTGGTAATAAGGGGATTCTTCAGGTGAGTGCATCGCAACTAAATTGTGGTAAACCGCCGTGCGCGACTTTCTGGATTTCGGCAAATGGCTGCTGCCTTTGGCAATGCCGGCATCCAATGCCAGCGTGCCGTATTTAAAAATCGTAAAGCTGCTGTGATCGGTATCTGCATGGCGGGGCAGATAATACTTGGGAGTATAAAAATTAATTTTGGTGGCGTTCTGCGAATGAATATTGCTCCGCAGAATCACATCACCCAAACCAAAACGATAGGCGGATTTTAAATCCACATCTTTCGGTGTTTTTTTGGTAACCTCTTTTCCGCCCCAGAGAAATTTGTAAAACAGCCAATACAGCCGGGGATTTTCATCCTGGTAGGATACCTCCGTAATTTTATATTCGCTGTCTTCGATGATCCATTTATAAAACCCGGCATTGCTGGCGTCCGTCTTTTTTATAGAATGGATAATCGGCGTGATTTGTTGCAAGGTTCCCAGCGACTCCCAATAGCGCAAATCGACCGTGTCGTTGCGTTGCAAATAGTAGCCATTATGTTTGCCGTTTACAACGCGCATCGGCATCAGGTAAAAATAGAGGTATTTAGGCAGATCGTGTATCCAATTGTAATCATTGACAATATTCTTATCGATTGCGGAAGATAATGCCCCGGCGTACATCAAAAAATGGGTGGTGCTTCCGGCAAAGTAATTTGCGCCTTCGCCCCAGCCGGCAGTTCCTTCAAAAAGCAATTCACCCATTTCGTAAATGCGATCAATCCAAAGCCATTTGACGCCATTCAACATTTCCTGAATGATTTCGGTATATTGATCGCCCAGGGGATCGCCCCACATCGCCAAACCGCCAATGCCAACCTGGTGGCATTGGGAAAGCAACGTCAATCCCAGCTTCATTTTCTCATCGGGGTTTACATCATCATCGCGTTCACGGTACAATTTAATGATAGCATCTGCAATCAATTGTTTTTGTGAAAGCGATAAATAATCATAGCACCAATCATACACCAATCCTAACGTTAGATTTACATAACCGCCCTGGTCTTTAGAGGCAAAAATATTGCAATGCGTGGTTTCGGATAACTTATTGTTTTGTATCTGGTTAGCGATTTCTTCCACATGGGCAAACGCTTTTGCAGCATACGTTTTCTCAGTATGTCCAAATGTATAATTGGAAAAAATCCCGGAGGAAACC
Source organism: uncultured bacterium (assembly GCA_964015645.1). Classification (GTDB taxonomy): domain Bacteria; phylum Calditrichota; class Calditrichia; order RBG-13-44-9; family J075; genus CAXHHS01. Next base: position 1,641 of record CAXHHS010000538.1, on the reverse strand, counting down.
GCATAGCCCAAAAAAGCAAAATTGATTGCATCCAGCATAAGGAAATTACGGTTTTTTGCGGCGGGATTTTCTGAGAATGCGACATCAAGGTTGTTTATGTAGGTTTGAAAATTACCCGCTTCAAACCGGTCGATGTAAGATTTTATTTGGGCGAGGCTGCCTTCCGTAAAAAATAGGCGAGGATGTTCCCGGTTGGCTAATGGCGTACCGGATGGGGGAAGGTAATTTTGGGAAAATGCGGTGCTGAAACAAACACAAATAAAAACATATTTTAACAATTGCTTAAAAAAAAACTCATGCGAACTCGATTCCTTTTATAAAGTTTGTAATAAGTTTAATTTTACATTGCCTGGTCAGGCAGTAAACAAAATCCATTTTATCGATTGGCAGAAACAATTAAATTCGTAATCGCTGTTAGCAAAACCGCTACGGATGCAGCAAAAGCAACGCCACCTTTAAACCCGGTCCAAAATGATTTATCGATATAAATCGTATCGCCGGGGTGCAGTTTCAAATCATCCTCACTCAATTTTGTCACATCATCCAAATTCACCATAAATTCATTTTTACGAGTGCCGGATTCTGTTTTCTCAATCCGAACGATCAGCACTTTTTTTAATTTTGCGCCGTCTTTAGGGCCGCCTGCCAGGGATAATAGTTGAATCAAATCCGTGGCGCTGGAAATTTCGTACCGCCCGGCCCGCTGCACATGTCCCCATACATTCACAAGTATGGTCAAATCGCCCGGGGTTGCAAAATAATAATTTGCTTGAGAACTGCCTTGCAGCGACGGCGCGAGTCGTGTTTGGTCTATTTGAGCGATTGCAAAACTGTTTAGTATCAACAAGAGTAAACAGGGCAAAATTAATCGTAAGTATGAGAAACACATATCCATGTAAGCCTTCATTTTTTATAGTGTTTTGGATTTCAATGACCGCATGATGTTATAAACACACGTCTAACTTTTCACTGCTTCCGTAAAATTTAACCGAGTTTTATTTTTCTGGATTTCCCCGGTTTACCATTTCCGTTATTGCCGTTTTGGGAAACGGCACTTTTACCATTGCTGCTTCCATTGGAGCTATATTCGTAATATCCCATTCTATAATAGCTGTAATAATTGAGATAGTTTTTCTTAATATCAAAATTGTTTAGTACCACGCCATTTACTTTACTTCCCACGGAGGCAATTTGCTCAGCACAATGTTGAAGCGCTTTAATTGGTGTTTTCCCGGCATAAGCAACGACAATACTGGCATCTACATACGTAGAAATAATCGTTGGGTCGGTAACTGCTATTGCCGGTGGCGAATCAAAAATGATGATATCGTAATTTTGCTTAGCGTTAAGAATAAAATCGCGCATTTTACCGGAGCCTAAAACTTCTGCCGGATTTGGCGGTACCGGCCCGGAGCAGATTAAATAAAGATTTTCGATGGGACTGCTTTGGCAAATATCTTCGAATGCCGCCTGCCCAAAGAGGTGATCGGTTAACCCGGATTCCTGCTTTATACCGAATTTTTTATGGATCGTCGGTCGCCTTAAATCGGTGTCGATTAACAGCACACGCCGCCCGGATTGGGCAAAGGAAACGGCTAAATTTGATGCAATTGTTGATTTCGGTCATTAGCTCCATGAATC
>CAXHHS010000537.1:0-5450 GCA_964015645.1 uncultured bacterium | reverse complement strand
CTCTATTGGCCGTTATCTCAAAGAGACCGGCACTCGCTACCGGGCGCGCAAGTTCATTGGGTTTATGGGATATGTGCTGGCAGTTGTGGTTCTGGCAACGGTTTTTTCCGATAAATTAGGCGGTTTAACGGTTGCTCTGGGGGTTGCCGGCGCCGGTATTGCCTTTGCGCTTCAGGAAGTGATTGCCAGTGTGGCGGGCTGGTTTGCGATCTCTTTTGCCCATTTTTATAAAACCGGTGACCGCGTGCAGCTCGGCGGTATAAAGGGCGATGTGATTGACATTGGCGTACTAAGAACAACGCTAATGGAAACCGGGCAATGGGTAAACGGCGATCTGTATAACGGGCGGGTTGTACGGATTGCGAACAGTTTTGTATTCAAAGAACCGGTGTTTAATTACTCCGGAGATTTTCCGTTTCTTTGGGATGAAATTACCGTTCCGGTACGCTACGGCAGCGATACCAAACTCGCCCGCCAACTCTTACAACAGGTGACCAAAAAAACCGTTGGAGAATACGCTCAATCGGTTAAAGACGCCTGGGAAAAATTAGTGGAACGCTACCTGATCGAAGACGCGCGAGTAGAACCAATGATTACAATCGTTGCCGATGAAAACTGGATAACGTTTACTATTCGTTATGTAGTGGACTTCAAAAAACGCCGCGGTGTAAAGGATGTTTTGTTTACTCGTATTTTAGAGGCGTTTGAGAATTCCGGAGGCAAAATTAACATTGCCTCTGCCGCCCAGGAAATTACTTTAATGCCGGGATCGGAAATAAAGAGTAAAAAAGTTGATTAAATGAAGTTGGAAAGCAAACACACTTGGAAAATTAATCTGAAAATTGTAAATTGATTTTCTAAAATCACGTCTCTCATCCGGTTAAGGAAAGATAAAGATGAAAATTTTCCGGTTTATTCCGTTAATGGGTATTGTATTGCTGCTTTATAACGTATTTGCCCTGAATTACTCAAACCCCACTCTATCTCTTTGGTCGCAGACGGCGTTTACAATTGCCTTACCCTCTAATGCGGCATTGTCCCTGTCTTATAGTTCGATATTTATTCTTTTTGCCTTGTTCATTCTGTTTATTGAATTAGTTAAATCGACCACCGCCTCAAATGTCGCGATGATAGAGCAAACCCTCTCCACGTTCGTGTTTGTCGGATTCCTGTTGCAACTTTTTTTATCACCGCACGTTGCAGAACCGACATTTTTTATTCTAATGACCATCTCTTTTGTAGAAGTAATGGCCGGGTTTATCATTCTCCTAAAAGTTGCCCGGAGAGATTTTGGAGTAATTGGCGGATGATTGACCTTATTGATTTTCCTGTTTTTCGCTCAACGCCTTAAAGTAGAACGAAGAAAACATGCCAAAAGCTATAACTCCCGAAAAATTTTTAAGCGAATTTAAACCGGTTGCGAAAGCTCATTTTCGAGAATGTCTTTCGAGCTGGAAAGATTATCATCAGGCTACATTGGCTGAATTTAATACCGCGCTGCGATCCTGTCTTTCGCAATTTGACAGCTATCCTGTTTCCAATGAAGAAATGGCCTGGATTAAACCGGTATAACGTTTCCTTCAAAAAAATCTTATAAACAAAAAGGTCTCATCGATGGGCGATATTATTTTGATCAATGGAAAATCCATAGAAAAAGGTGAAACCGCTGAAATCAACCTGCAATTTGCCAGCCTCCCGACACATACAATGATCGATCTGCCGATTTTTGTTTATCGCGCGCTGAAAGATGGCCCGACACTGTTGATCACTGCCGGTTTGCACGGCGATGAGATTAACGGCATCGAAGTCATCCGCAAAATGATTTTTGATAAAACCATCATTCCCACTGCCGGAACCGTGATAGCGATTCCGGTGGTAAACGTATACGGTTTTATTCAAACCTCTCGCGAATTTCCCGATGGCAAGGACCTCAATCGCAGTTTCCCCGGCAGCAAATCCGGCTCCCTGGCCAGTAGAATTGCCCATGTTATGATGAATGAAATCCTCCCCAATATCGATTTCGGCGTCGATTTCCATACCGGGGGCGCCAGTAAAGCAAATTTTCCTCACATACGATGCAATACAAATGATCGGGAGGTGTTAAAATTGGCCAAAGCATTTTCCCCACCGTTAATTGTTAACTCCAAACCGCCGGATCACTCATTTCGAAAGTCCGCCTACCTGAAAGGGAAAACCATCCTTACGTTTGAAGGTGGGGAATCGCTGCGTTTTGATGAAAAAGCCATCAAACATGGCCTGCGGGGCGTTCGTCGGTTGATGAATTATTTGGGAATGAGTGAAACGAAAATCGCGTCCCAGAAAACCCTGATAATGAAACGCAGTTGGTGGAACCGGGCGCAAACTTCCGGATTATTCCGCCCAAAAGTTAAACCGGGACAGGAAATTGCTCGCTACCAGGTGTTAGGACACATCACCGATCCGTATGGTGAAACCGAGTTTACCATCAAATCGCGGGCGAAAGGGGTGGTCATCGGACTAAACAACTTATGTGTTGTTAACAAAGGCGAGGCATTGATCCACATTGCCGCCGAGAATTCGTAGCGTGCGGTTGTGTTTATAAAGGTTCCACTATGGCGTGTTGAATACGTTTTATGATTGAGGTTATGAGTTTCTCAACTTCAAGATTGGCTTAAAACCTCCGGGAGGTTTGCAAGTACCGCAACGTTTTTTGTCGCGCTTATGTTTGCAAAAAAAAGCATTCTTCCCTATATTTCGGCTGCGAATATTATCGCAAGAAAGGCCAGATACAGTTAATGAACATCGATGAGCGGAAATTAGAAGACCAGAAGCTGATTAAAGCCGCCCGGGAAGGCGACCAAAAAGCCTACGAAAGCCTGCTAAAAAAATATCGCAACCTGGTGTATCATGTTATGATCAAAATGGTGCGCAATCCCCAGGAGGCAGAAGATCTTTGCCAGGAAGCATTCATCAAAGCATTTAACGCCCTGGCCTCTTTTAATGAAGAATTTGCGTTCTCCACGTGGCTGATGAAAATCGCTACCAATAATTGCATCGACTTTTTACGCAAAAAAAAGCTGCGTACTTATTCCATTGACGAGCCGATTCAATATAAAGATGACCAGGTTCAAGTGGAGTTGCCCGACCACGACCCGACGCCGGAACGGCAAATGCTCAATAGAGAGCGCAGCAAAATGATTGATGACGCCATCCAGGAGCTTCCGCCGCGCTACCGGCACGTTATTGTGCTGCGCCATAAAGAAGAAAAATCCTACGAAGATATTGCTGAAATTTTGAAACTACCATTAGGAACCGTAAAAGCGCGTATTTTCCGCGCACGGGAAATGTTGAATAGGAAAATTCGCGATCTTCTTTAACGAGACTGGAGTATCAAACTTCAGTTTGATACTAAAGCACTCCATTAAAGAATCAAACTAAAGTTTGATACTCCTAATAAATTCTCATCGTCCCCAAATCTTCATCAAAAACGGATTTTGAGATGGAGAACTGAAAAAAACCTTCTGCATTTCTTATATCGTGAACATCCAATGACAAGCCTTTGGCGTAAAACGCTTCCAATGTAGCGGTGTAAAAATTAAACAGTTTCACTTCATCGTCTGTGACTTCCAGGATATATTTTTCGCCCCGGTAGCGCTCTTTCGGAAACATTTCATTATATTCCTGGCTCTGAAATTCTGAAAGGGGTGTTTCCGGCAAAAGCCGGATGGAATTACGTAATAAAAAGTGGTAATCGTCGCTATCGCTCCAAATTTTACCCCATCCCGATTGCAGCAGCGGCTCTGTTTCCGGATCAATCCTAGCAAATGAAATCTTTTGGGATTTCCGGTTGTTTTTGATAAAGTCATCAAATGCCTGGCTGGGCGGTAATTCGCTGCGGTTTATGATGTTCGCGGCGGCAGCGGGGGAACCGCTACCCTGTTTCTGGTAAAATACCAGGTATTTCTCCAAACCCCACTGCTGCATTAAAAAGCGGTTGTAAATACCGCTGGCGGGATAAGAAAGCGACGGATCATTTTCGCGAAACGCTTGGGGGGTTAAAATATCCGTGTAGGGCATAAAATCGCTGCCTTGCAAAAAAATACCGAGGCTCAACAAAACATCAGGCGCTTTATCGCCCCGCCCGCCAACGGCAGTGGCAAAACCTTCCTGCAAAAAGGGATTGGTATACAGTGGCAATTGCCGCAGCTTGGAGTTTATTAGCAAGTGGGCAACCTCATGCCGGTGGCAGTTAAATGTCGATACAATTTGATCCTGGGATAACAGGTAAGTTTCCCGGCTGGCTACCCCGGTGATTTTCTCCATTTCACCGGTGTCGCCGCATAAAATGTAAATGATTTTTTCCTGTTTTAGCTTTTCCTGCGCTTCAGGGTCGATTTCCAGCAAAACCATCATTTCTTCAACAAATATATTCAACAAGTCCGCAGCATAAAGATTAAAATTTTTCGGATTGCTGATATGGAAATCGAAATAAGGTGTCGATACCTTGTGCCAATTACGCGTAAAATACGCTGCCGGTGAAATCCAGCGATCACCCTGGAAATAAAAAGATTTTTCATATTCCTTCTGCTTTACGGAAAATCCCAATTGGGAATAATTTTTTTCAAGTGGCTGGACATCTACTTCAAATTTGAGCCGTTTTACACGAATCCCCTTGCGAATTTCGGGATCGATATCTTGCCCGATCAAAAATTTATTTCCAACTCCATCGTACGAAATTCCCAATCGTTGGGAGATTTTTAGTTCATCAGGATGAATATATTGGGTGAATTCTTGCGGTTTATAAACCAACTGCTTGATAAATTCATCCGCAAGTTTTTTGGTAAGGTTGCCTTCGGCGTAATTTGGTAAAACAAATATTGTTATCAATACCAGGTATAAAATGAGATTTTTCATTGCAGTTCCTGTTTTTTCGTAATTAGCGCCTGGGAACTTAAATGAAAAATTTACACGATCACAGGCAAAACTCACAACCAAATTATGATTAAATTCCGGTTTCAGGGAATTTATCGCCTTGATTTTTAGAGGGGGTGATGTTAATATCTTTTTTATTCAACAAAGGAGTTTATAGTGATTGATTGGAATGTAAGCCCGGAAATTTTTCGGATCGGATCGTTTGCGCTGCGCTGGTACAGTTTGATGTTTATGCTATCGTTTTTGTTCGGCTATTACCTGATGCGAAAAATGTATACCCAGGAACATAAACCGGAAAAAGATGTTGATGCCATCTTTCTTTTCGTATTTATCGGAACCATTTTAGGCGCCCGGATTGGGCATTGTTTGTTCTATGATCCCTGGTATTACCTGGGCAATCCATTGGAAATTTTCCAGGTTTGGCAAGGTGGTTTGGCCAGCCACGGCGCGGCAATTGGAATCCTGCTGGCAATCTATTTTTACGCCAAAAGCCGTAAAGACCAAACATTTTTATGGACGGTTGACCGGGTGGTAATTGT
>CAXHHS010000536.1:0-5456 GCA_964015645.1 uncultured bacterium | reverse complement strand
CATTCGAAATTCGGTCGATTTTAACCACATGCTGCGGATCGGCGAGGTTTAGGGTAACATCGCCAAAAATGTGGTATTTCTGATCGTTGTCGCGCCCGCCGACGGATCTTACAACCGCATCGCCAACCAGTAGCGAGCGCCGGGAACCATCACGATTGTTAAAAAGGTTGTTAAACATATCTTCAGCAAACCGCTCATTTTCAAAAGCGAAAGAGGGACGAGACGCTGCAATAGACATAATACCGCCGCCATCCGGTGACCAGACCATTTCTTCTGCGGAAGAGGGAATATTCGGAGCATCATATTGTCCCCAGGTACAGGTTGCCGCAACCCACAAGGGCAGCTTAATACCGTTTTGGATTAGCGGCAGGTCGCGAGCTTTTACCAGCACTTGCTCATGCGCCCAAGTATTGGGGTCACCGTGGCCAAAAAAATTGACAAGAAGCGTTCCGCGATTGATTTGATCTAACAAATCCGCACTAGCTTTGGGCTTTTGACGGCCCAACCCACCAGCCTGGGTGTCGTAATCTACCAGGTAAATTTTTGATATATCGAATTTTTTGGGAACTTCACGAATAATGTTTTCCGTTTGCGCCAAATGGAACCACTCGTTACAACTGCTGGAGCCGGCACACTCATCATCCGCGACAAAGGTTAATACGGTTTGCCAACCATTGTCGTTCTCGTTGGCTTTAAACGACTCTGAATAGGTAATTATTTTGTTTAAATAGTTTTGAACATCGGAAACGGAATTGGCCGGTAACCTTCCGATTGCTAATTGCGGGTCGAGATGTTGCATGTCATTAAAACTATTATTGGTTGCGGTGAAAAAATTATCCGTTACGCGGCTGGAAATATCATTATTAGCGGTAATTTCGAAAACCGGGACGCGATTGATATAATCTGTTAGCTCAATGTTGCGATAATCATAGCTGCCGTCGCCTAAAAGCTGCACGTATTCGGGGCGATCTTCCGGCAAACCATTTCCCCAATTTTCATAGGCGTATTTGATAAAATCGCGAATTGCCCCCGGATCTGCCACGCAGGAAGAGAATTCTTTATAGATTTCGCTGGTTTTGATACGCTCGGCTTCAATGGGATTCGGGAAATAGGTTTCTTTGAAATCTTCCCAGGCAGCGGCGGCGTCATAAAATTCATCCGGGGTGATAATGAGCAGCTTTGCTTTGCGATCCGGGTTGCGCAAGTTGGGAGCGTTTTCCAAAACGTTAATTTCTTCAACAGATTTAATAGCCAATGCTGAGAAAACAAAATATTGTTTGGCAGTGTTTTGGGGAGCGCTGGCATGGAAACTCACCGTGCTGCCATCGTTTAAGGGCGCAATTCGACGGATATTGGCAAAATCGGAAATTTCCCAAACTCGATTATTGGCGGAAAGGTTAGAAATGCTAAACTCCACCGGGGCAGGGGTAAGATCGTAATAAAATTTCAAAAAACCGTTTTCCGCGATAAATTGCCGCTGCGCTCGCAACTCAATATAATCCAAATAAGCAAAACAACCTTCCTGGTTGCCGGAATAAATGACTTGTGCTTCGTTGTCTCCGCCGCGCAGGCCAGTAAGCTGCTGCGTTATTCGCCGGGAATTTCCATTGGTAAGGTTTGCATCGGTAAAGACCGGTGAACCGTTTATGTTAAGGCTAAATTGATATGCAAACCCCGATGGATCGAAGTGACTGCTCCCGGAACCGCCTTTTATGCGCATTTCGAGTTCGGCATTATCGGGCAAAATATTTTGTGGAAATTGAAGCGTATGGTCGCTGGTTTGCGGCGCTTCTCCTTGGTAGCGAAACCAATACCAATCCAGCCCGGATCGTAAAATGTTATGCGTTTCTTCCTCAAACCGGTAGAGATCGACAAATCGCGTGGCCAGGGTCGTGCCGCTTAGTTGCGGTGAGTTTTCCACAGGAATGCGTTTACCGGTATTTTGATTAAACGTGAATAAGTAGAAATTAGTAAATGAGTAGGGATTTAAATAATGCTCCCAGCGATTTACAGAAGAATTAAATCGCCATCCTTTCGTCGCTGCCCCGTAAAAGTAGATGGCATCTTCCGCATCCATGTTACCGTCGCCGTTGGCGTCTATCACTTCGATGGCGATTTCGTTTAGATCCGCCGGGCGGGCGGTGGCAACATTCGTCGGCAGCGGTGCGCCACCGTGGTTAAACAGTTGAATGGTATTTGTTGAAATATTGGAAATATCAATGCCATTACTCTGTAAAAAGCTGCCAGTAATTTGATAAATTCCTTCCTCAGTTACCGGAATTTTATACCAATTGCCAATGCTGAGATCGTAATTCACTGTCGATTTTTGCAAATTGGTGCGATAATCAATCGCCCAATTTTGTGCTTGCTGAAAATTAACCACTCGATTATTGAGATAACCCAATTCATTTTCCGAAAACCGCGGGTTGCCGCCGCGAATGTTGCTGCCGGTGATACTCAATTGGATAGCGATTTTTTCGATCACGCGAATACGGTGCTGCGCAGGGTGGTATTGAATCGGGTATACTAAAATATCAACCACTTGCATTCGGCGGTTAACGTACGGTTCGCTAACTTCCACAATTTTGCCGGGAAACGGGGCGGCGGAATTGTAAATAGATTCATCAATTGGCATTTGATAATTCTGGTGTAAACTATTCGCCTTTACTGCCGGAATCATATCGATATTGGAAACATCGTTTTGTTGGATAATTTGAAATTGAGGTGTTACAGAAGCATTTTCAGGAATGGCAACCGTGATAACGGAATAGGGCACAATCGGAGCGCCGGCGGTTGCCAGGGAATACGCTTTCGGGTAGCTGATGTAAGCATACTCCCTGCCATCAACATCCATGATTTGCGCGGTTAACTTACCATCCATTATATCGCGAAAATGGTGTTGCGGCAATCGTTGCTGTAACGCATTTCGGGATGTTTGGTTAACCGGCAGCGTAAACTCAACTGTTATATTCTTTTGGGAATGGGTTAGTACTTTGCCGTTTCCCAATAAAGAAGTGGCGGCAAAAAATAAGACCAACAAACTAAGTCGTTTTATCATTAAATGCGCTCCTAAACCAGATCTTTAAGGTTTTTTAAACATCAAAGGTCTTTTGTTTTTTTGTTCCTTTAACTTCAATCCATCTAACCGGTTCTAAATTAATTCAAATATATTCGAAATTTCAATACTAAAAAAGAGTAGCAGTTAAAATACCGGTTTTTGCAATCCACAAATGCGATATAAATTACACTGTTAATAGAATTTTCACTGTGGGATGAATGACAAGTTTTGGTATTGTTGCACAAAACCGGTGTAGGTTCGTTTCTGAAAAGGTCATTTTTTCTGCGTGAAATAAAAACTCAACTGTTGTTGCAAGTTCTCCGGCAATTGCGGTAACTGCGAGCGGGGAATGAGAAATGTAGAGATGTTAAAAAGGTCTGCAAAAACGCGATGGCTTTCGGCGGTGGATTTCAGGTAACCATACCCGGCGGAGCCGCCGGTGCCGGTTTTGCGGCCAATCATTCGCAGCGTCATTAAGGCATGCCGGTAACGCCAGGCGGAAAGCAGTTCATCAATATCCAAAATTTCCGAGAGCAGGCGATAGGGGAGATGTAAAATCGGTTGATCACGATAAAGATTGATAAACAACGCTGCCAGTGTTGCGGTGTAAGAAAGCCGTCGCCGGCCTTCTGCCACAAGTTGATTGTGAATATCCGCTTCGCAAATTGAGGCGAAGTGTTTTTCCGTTGCATTCATCAACTTTAGCCGCTCCTTTTTTTCTGTTTCGGAAATTGCAGGCGTTTCCGAAATAATGGTTTTCTCTTCCGACAGCATTTTATCGACCGCTTTGCGATAGGCTTCGGGAAAATTAAACCCTTTGCGCTCCAGGAATGGCGTGCGTTCCAGCCAGGTTTGCAGCAAATCGAACAAGGATAACTCTTTTTCCAAATTGAGCAAGGCTGACTGTCTTTCAGGAGAATAATGGGAGTGATACGCTTGCTGGCTAAATTTAACGCGCTCGCCCGTTTTTAACCCTAACTTGATTTCCAGCACACGAAATTGGAAACTTTGAAAACCGGAAGCCGGGGTGAGAAAGTTGCGGAAATCCAGAAAATCTTGCGGCGCCATCGTTTCAAGAATGCGAATTTGGTCGATCAATACTTTTAAAATTTCCGAACCGCGATGCAACCGAGAGACAGCGATGCCGATGTTTTTTTCATCCACATAATCTTCTTTGAACATCGTCATCACCGAATCCAGCTCGTGGAGAATTTGCTTAAACCATAATTCATACGTTTGGTGGATGATGATAAACAGCGTTTCATCATGTGCGGGAGCGCCATATTCCTCGCTTTTGCGCTGCTGGCTGCTGAGGATTTTATCCAGTTGTAAATAACTGCTGTATTCGACGGGAGGTGGAGAGTCTTTCATCTAAATACCTTTTTTCATAGTAAGCTATAAGCAGTAGACAATTCGAATTTTGCCTACTGCCTACTGCCTACCGCCTATTTACCTACTGCCCTAATTTATCTCGCAACATCTGATTGACCATCCCGGGGTTGGCTTTACCACGCGTCGCTTTCATTGCCTGGCCAATAAAATAGCTAATGACCTTTTCTTTTCCGGCGCGAAATTGCTCGACCTGGGCGGGGCTTTCGGCAATTATTTTATCGATGATTTCTTCCAAAGCGCTGCTGTCGGAAATTTGCGCCAGGCCCTTTTTATCGACAATGGTTTTCGCTTTTTCGCCGGTTTCCAGCATCTCTTCATAAACGGTTTTGGCAATTTTAAGGCTGATCGTATTCTTAACAACCAAATTGAGGAGTTCGGCAAAATCGTCTGGGGAAATCTGGAAATCGGCGATGTCGATTTTCTGCTCATTGAGCACGCGCAACACATCGCTCATTACCCAGTTGCTAACCATTTTGTAATCCGGGCAATGTTCTGCGACTGCTTCGTAATAATCCGCTAGCGCTTTCGTTTCGGTTAGTACCTGCGCATCGTAAGCCGGGATTTTATATTGATTTATAAAACGATCTCTTTTGGCTTGCGGCAATTCCGGCAGATCAGCTTTAATGTCAGTGATCCAATCTTCCGTAATTGTCAATGGCAGCAAATCGGGATCGGGAAAATAGCGATAATCGTGGGCTTCTTCCTTGCCACGCATCGAGCGGGCGGTGCCGGCGTTAGCATCCCATAATAGTGTTTCTTGCACAACCGCTTCGCCACGGCTCAATAGATCTTTTTGCCGCTCTATTTCATAATTTAAAGCCCGCTCGACATTGCGAAAGGAATTCATGTTTTTGAGTTCGGTTTTGGTGCCAAGCTCTTTTTGCCCAACCGGGCGGATGGAGACGTTGGCGTCGCAGCGCAGGCTGCCTTCTTCCATGTTGCCATCGCAAATTTCCAGGTAGGTGACGATTTGTTTTAAGCGCACAAGATACGAATACGCTTCCTG
>CAXHHS010000535.1:0-5458 GCA_964015645.1 uncultured bacterium | reverse complement strand
AACCTCCCGGAGGTTTATAGCTAAATCTAAAATACAAGTAAAGGTTAACGTTTGGTCAGGCATAACCAATAAGCTACATTTGAACCTCCGGGAGATTTCCCGCAAAAGTTTTCCTAAACTTCTCGCATAGTAGACGGAGCAAGGCATGAATAAAAGGATTTCTTCACCTAAAATTTACTTTGTTTTTTCCAGTATCATTTTTTTCTTTTTAGTTTTTGTATCCTGTTTTAAAAATGATGATCCTGAAATCATCATCAATCCGCCACCGGTAGAGCCGCCGCCGGATACAACCACTCCCCCGCCGCCCGTGGTAATGGATAGTGTTTTTATACTCACCGGTGAATATCATAATGAAAATGGTAACCCCGTTTTTAAAATCGATTCTACTCAAACTTCCGAATTACTCCTCGGCACAAAGATATTGGCCAGAGTTTCGGTTGATTCCCCTTTGGAAGTTGATATCGTCGTTACGGATTTAAGCCTCGCGGATTCCATCAGTAATTTTGAGATTAAAGCCGTTATTGCGGAAGAAAATCGTAGCGACACCGCTGATTGGATTGTTGATACCGAATTCGTTTTGTTTCCATTTCAACGCTTGGAGACGATAAATGTCGTTTTGGTACTGGATGTCAGCGAATCATTGGGCAACGATTTTGATGACGTTAAGCGATTTGCCAAAACCTTCGTTCAACTCGTATTTCTCAGGGCAAAAAACCCTAAAGTTGGAGTTGTCAACTTCGCGACTGAAATTTCTCCGTTATCATTAATTAGTGACAGCGCAACCGCCAACACATTTATTGATGGTGCTACCCAGGGCCAATTTACAGCGCTTTATGATGCAATGTTAAGAGGCGTTGAAATTCTCCAGGCAGATACAGCCGACGGTGAAGCAATCGTTACATTTACGGATGGAACCAATAATTTTGGCACCACAAGTTTTCAGGAAATTCTTACGGCGTTAACCAATAGTGGTGTGCAGAGTTTTACAATCGGTTTTACCGGGCGCGGTAATTTAAACCAAAATGTTCTAAGAGAGCTTGCACTGGAAGATCGAAATTTTATAAGAGCATCTACCTTGCAAGAATTAGAAGATATTTTTGAACTCATCGCGTTATTAGTATCCGATGCTATTACATTTACCTATCGCCGAAATAGCCAGGTGATTCTGTCAACCGATCCAATCGGCATTCGGTTTTTAATTACAGCCGAACGGATAGAAGAAGAGTAGGGTTAGAAATGCGTTTAAATCAAATTCGTTTCGTGATACTTCCTTTATTGTTGCTTACGGCCATAAGCTGCCAGAAAACCAATAACAACAATTTAAAAAGCGACTCAAAACAAACCTCCGAAACCGATCAAATAAATTCCGATGAGGTGAGCGCCGCTAATACCGCTCCACAAATCACCAATATTACCTGGCAACTATTGGAAATTCAAAGTATGGATGATACCCAAAAAATACCGGATGCCCCCGGAGACTACACATTACTGTTACAATCAGATAGCAAGGTAAATATCAAAGCCGATTGCAATAGCGGCTTCGGAACCTATACGTTGGATGGCGGCTCCTTAACCATCAAAATTTCCGGCCTTACCCGCGCAATGTGCCCACCGAAGTCTTTATCCGACGAATATGTGCGTAGCCTGAACGAAGTCTACGGCTTTATCTTAAAAGATGGTTATCTGTATCTTTCCTTGAAAATGGATAGTGGGATTTTGAAATTTGGGAAAGGATGATTTGCCAAAAACATTCAAAATGTTGCAAGTGTATTATTCAACAGGAAGCTGATCTTTTTGAGGTGAATAGGTTCGAATAGATTGTAAAGCTTTTTTAAAAACATCATCCTTAAACAAACGTTGCCATTTGCGGTTTTGAAACTTTATAGTCAACCAGGAATAAAGCGCAGCAATCTCGGAATCGAGCATGCCAATGATTAGCCCTTCAATCGCGACGACTCCCAAAAAACCAAATAGTGTCAAATCGAGAATACTTCTTCCTGTATAATCTACAATAAAAATTGCTAAACTACCTAACAGGTTTCCAAGTATATATGGGTCTTTCAAGAGGTAATCAATGGCCTCATAAAATTTCAACGCAAGTTTATTTTTTGCTTCCTTCCAGTTTAAGTATGCTTTGGTTAAGGCGGAAGTCGCATTATCTGCTGTCGCATTGGCTGTTGCCACTAATGCATATAAACGAGACGCCTCTGCAATCCCAATCAGCGGAGCGAGAATAGCTGTCAACGGTCCCAGAACGGTTGCGATAATTCCCGCACGAGCTGCTTTAATTTCCTTTTCGCCAATTTTATCTACACTGGAAACATGTTTATAACTCTGAATATCTTTACCGGATTCAAATTCCTTTTTTAAACTGTAATATTGCATAATCGTATCAGAATACCCCTGGATATAACGAATAATAATTTCCAAAAATTTCCAAACGAATCGATGAATTCCAGTCATTGCTAACATCGGCAAAATGTAATAATCAGCGATATACCCTAAAATCACAAATGGTGTCGCTAATAGAATTGCGATTGTTAGTGCCTGCGCGATATTTCGTGTTTTGTATTGTACAAGGCTGCATTCGCTTTCTAACAGTTGTTCATTTATGGTTATTGAGCTTTTCTTTTGATGGTTATTCAAGTTATTTGATCTTATTCTTTGTTTCTCAGCTATTAATGTGGACAGATAAAGCCTAAGATTTGAATTTGAGGTATCAATATCAATTGATATATCAAACGGTTTATTTTGCCGGTTTAATTTATAGTTATTATGAATGGTCTCGCTTATATTCTTTTTTTGCGATCTTTGAATATTATACCCAATAATGATACCATCATTTAAAGCTGGTTTAATATCACTCCAACTTTTATTTTCTCGATAATATTTCAGAGCGCGTAACCAGGAGTTTCCCCACCTTTTTGTTCTACCGATCTTATTTGGGGGGGAGGCCATAGTAGTAAAAATTGCATATCTTTCTTCTAAAGATGGTTCGCCATTAAAATTTTTTGTTAGCGCACAATGCACCATTGTAAATGCTTTTTCTAGCACAGAAGCTTTTTTTTCAAAAAATTTTAACATCCATCTTCTAAACCATCCAATTTTTTTTCGGCGTAAACTCCGGCTAAAATGGCCAAAACAATTCGGCTTTAACTCGTGAGGATGGCTTAGATAATATAATTTAACGCTTTCATAGGCTTTTCGCACTTTTTTACGCTGCTGGGTTGTTTTAAATATCTTTTCCCAGCTATTCAAAATCACTTCAACTTGTTTATTTGTTTGTAAATCCATCATACGCTTAATTGTGAGCTTCAAGTTTTTAATAAAATAAGCCTCACCAAACCCAAGCTATTTGGAAAAGCCTCAAAATAGATTGGCTAATGAAAATTAGATAAAATAATCTCCGGATTTTATATAAGAATGTAAGTTCGACCGTTTTGAGAAGAAATTGAGCGTGCGAGTAGGAAAGGCTTTTATATGATAAAGCCTGTGTGTGTTAACTACGTTTTAATGTTGAAGTGAAAAAGGTAAATAAGAACTCCTTTTGAGTTTCCGAGTAAAGTCTTAACATTCAAAGAACACCTCCTAAGTATTGTTGGAAATGAGCTTTAAAATTTTCAGGAAACCTATTTCTGAATTTTATATTTGTTTTCAAGGGGCTTTCTTCCAATTTTTAAATCATCAGTAACGCCTTTTGCTCCATTTAAAAACATTTCCTTAACAGGCTTTAATCTTTCCTGGCGCTCTTTTTCGTCCAAGTTTGAACTGAAAGAGTAATATTTTTTGTTTAATTCCACTCGATGTATTATGTCTTTAATTCGTTCATGCAAAGCATTTAAAAATTGCGGGTTTGTTGAAAACATACTACCGGTGGAATCCACAAAATGATCTGAGATATTAACATAAATTTCATATCCGCAAACCCATTTTTGTGGCTTTTTTCCTTTCGCATCTAATTTGCCAACCAGGAACATTCCCAGCTTATTTACCTCTCTGGAAATTCCTAATTCACAAGTATCAGGGGCATTATCATCAAATCCTTCTCTCGTTAAATATAAACGATTGATTTGCCCCCAGCTTGCAGCATCAATTGCTTCGTCTTTTGTGAATCCATAAATTGTTTTATCCCAAAAAAAATCTGTCCCTTCACCAAAACCAATAATTTTGCCCATATCTTCTATGTACATATCGAGAGCATCGCTTAATTCGTTCGTCCATTGTCGAGCTGTATACATTTGTCTCGAAAATTCAAAAGGCAGCACTCGGTAAACAACAATTCTTCCTTTATATCGCTTATGGTATTTTCGTAAATTTTTAGCTATGTGTCTAAGAACAGCACCTGATTCTTCTAAATTTCGAGTTCTGGTGGCCATTCGGTAGTACCCCCAGCCGGCCAATATAAACAATATTATAAACACAATAAATGCCCATATTGGCATTGTTACCGTATCATCAAGTATACCAAGTTGTTCGGTTAAAGATAAATAGGCAGTAAATCCAACAGCCCCCAGATAGGTCAAAATTTGTAAAACATCTACAATGTATTTCAACTTTGTTGTCTTATCCAATACTGCCTCCTATTCCGTTAGTGAAGGGAGCGAATGACTTTATACACCGAACATTTCTGCCGGAATAAACCGGCATAACGATACTTTCAAGTCCTCCATCCCTGAATACGGATTCCTTATAATTATCCGTATTGTTTTTAGACAGTAACAAGCAACTAAATAAATTCACTCTTTAAAATTTTAAATCTTATAGTGTTTGCTTTGCCAGAGAGAAGATAACAAAATGAAATTATTTATTCAAGAGTTGGCGAGAAAAATAAATAAAAAGAAGCTTCCATTTCTATTTCACGAAATGAAAGCTTCTTAAAAAAGCATTGTGGCACAATTTACATTTAACAGGTTTTACCCCTTCGTCGCCTCCAGCATAATCTCCGTCATTCGCTTTACGAAATCGGATGGCGAAGGCAAGTTACCATCCAGCAGCAGAGCGCTTTCGTAAATATGTAGAATGGAACTGCGCAACAGCGGATCGGTACTATTGGCCATATTCAACCGCGACAGGTTTTTGATCAGCGGATGCGAAGTGTTGATCTCCAAAATCCGTTTGGAACCGCTAAATTCCTGGTTCATCATCTTCATCATCTTTTCCATTTGAGCATCCATGCCTTCTTTACCCACCACCAGTGTTGCAGGTGAATCTACCAATCGTTTGGATTCAATAACGTCTTCTACCTTATCGCCTAAAGTTTCTTTAAAAACACCTAATAACGATTTGGATAGATTTTCATTCAAGGCTTCTTCTTTCGCCGCGTCATCTTTTTTAACATCGATATCCGCCTTGTCAATCGACATCAAGGGCTTTTTATCATACTCGCCAATCGCCGGCACGTTGAAAACTGTCTCTGATACACATCTCCGAGCCCACGAGACTCCATTGCATCTCGTAT
>CAXHHS010000534.1:0-5463 GCA_964015645.1 uncultured bacterium | reverse complement strand
ATTTCAACCCCAATAGCTCATCCTTGTAATCGAGGTGGGCATCGATCAAAATAATTCGCAGCGGCTCAAAATTTTCATAAGCCCGGATAACCGGGTAAGAGATGGAATGATCGCCACCGAGAATTATCGGCAAAGCGCCGCTTGCAAGAATTTTGCTGACACTCTCATAAATCAGCCGGAAATTGCGCTCCTGGTCAAAATAGATTACATCGACATCGCCACAATCGACCAAACGAACCCCGGTCATCAGGTTGCGATCGCGATTAATATCGAAAAACCCCTTTGATTCCTTGCCTTTTCCCAAAAATCCGAAACGGGTTGAGGCATCGCGAATTGCCCTCGGTGCCTGGCGAGACCCCGGGCGCATCGCTGTTGCTTCGTCAAAGGGAATACCGAGGATTGCCACATCACCTTCAAATTTATCCAAATTCGGCTGATAGGGAGCTTTACAAAAGGTTGCCAAGCCAGTATGGGGAAGGGAGGTTTTTTGGTATGCCATATTTTTCGCCTTATCAGTTTCCCGAAAATATACGGATAGGGCAGTGGTAAAAAAACGCTTAAAATAAAGCAATCTTCCAATAAATAAAAACGCCCGGCAATAAGAATTACCGGGCAAAAGAGGTGCTTAATATTTTTTGATTCAAAAAAAGCTGGTCAGGAAGCGGCTTTCAACAAATCTGCTAACGAAGTAATACGAATACGCTTGCGCTCATAAGCAATGGTTCCGCACTTTTTTAATTCCGATAAGTGCAGGCTGGCGGTTTCTCGCGAACTGGCAACCAGGTTGGCGATATCCTGGTGGGTCAGGGGAATTTTAATTTGGCCGGTGCGTTTATCGCCGGCTTTTTCATATAAAGAATACAGCAGTTTGCAAATCCGGGTTTTGACATCGCTAAACACCAGGTTCTGGAGTTTGGTTTCCAGCGTGCTAATCCGGTGGCTCATCGTTTTTAGGATTTTGGCAGCAAAGCGCGGATATTTCTCGATAAACTGTTCAAAATCGTCACGATTTAACACACCAAGAACACACTTATCAACTGATCGGGCAAAGCTGCCGGTCATGGAACGACCGTTTTTGTCGATTGCGAAATTCCTGCCGATCGCGGAACCGAAAATATCGCCAGTACTCAAAATATCAATAGAAAGCTCTCGCCCGCTTTGATCCAAATACCCAATTTCCACATTGCCATGAATTATGAAAAAAACCTTTTCGGAATTATCGTAGGGAAGATAGATATATTCCTTTTTCTCGAACTTTTGCTGAACCATTCGAGAATTAATCATCTGCATGTCGCTTTTTTTGATATCCTTTAAAAAGGGGAAGTGTAGCGGGGTGATAATACTGGTGACCTCGGAGATGATCGTATTATGGCCGTTTTCACTAACTCCATTTGCTCTCTGTTTCAGCATCCGGCCACGGTGCCCATTTAAATACGGCTTGCCGCTAACAGAGTCTTTCGGGATAGTTCTCATCTCATACATTGGCGAATCTCCTGAGTTTTACAAAGCTTCAAAGCACCCATCACCTCGAAGATTTTTAACTACTCAAAAATAACGGAATACATCTCACGAAACTATCACAGTAGCGTTAAAAAAGGCTCAATAATAGATTCTCATTGTAGATTTTTAATTTTGTAATATATTTTACAGACCGCTTAGGCTTCTGTGAAAAACATGTGAAGATCAACAGTTAGTTTTTAGCATTTTAATGGGAAGCTGTTTGGATTTGATTGGAAGCATTCAATAATGAAAAGGGTAAAGGATAAATCAAATACGTGGGAAGCGAAACGACATTTTGCCACTCAACTTTTATCCTTAATCCTTCACCCTTTATCCTTTACCAAAAAGGAGAAATTTGATGACGTTAATTAAAAGCCCTAAATCCTGGGAAATTCCCGAAAGATTGGTTACACCGGAAAATATTTATGTAAATCGCCGGCAGTTTTTAAAATCCATGGGGTTGATGAGTATCGGCAGTTGGGCATTGATGAACGGATGCCTGGGAAATACATCGGAAGCCGGGCAGGAGTTTAAAAATGTGAGCGAAACAATTCCTAAAGCAGGCGGCATATACCCGGTGGAACGCAATCCGAAATACACGGTCGAACGGCGAATTACAAGAGAAACCGTTGCGGCGTCCTACAATAATTATTATGAATTTACGACCGATAAAGACAGGGTTTGGCGATTAGCGCAGCAATTCGAAACAGCACCCTGGAAAGTAGAAGTTAGCGGCGAAGTTCATAACAAAAAAACTTATGATATGGATGAACTCCTCAAAAAAATGCCTGTGGAAGAACGGGTTTACCGTTTCCGCTGTGTGGAAGCCTGGTCGATGATCGTACCCTGGAGCGGCTTTCCCCTCAAAGCATTAATCGATGAAGTGCAACCGACCTCCAAAGCTAAGTATGTGCGGTTTGTTTCTTTCAAGCGGCCTTCGCAAGCGCCGGGTCAGAAACATCAGACCTGGTACCCCTGGCCATACTTCGAAGGATTAACGATGGCAGAGGCGATGAATGAACTCACCTTGATGGGAACCGGAATTTACGGCCACGCGCTTCCCAAACAACATGGCGCGCCGTTGCGGCTGGTAACTCCCTGGAAATACGGTTTTAAAAGCATCAAAGGAATTGTAAAAATTGAGTTTACCAAAAAACAACCCAGGACATTCTGGAACGATTTAGCACCCAACGAATATGGTTTTGAAGCAAATGTGAACCCCGGAGTTCCCCATCCCCGCTGGTCGCAAGCAACCGAAAGAGTTGTCGAAACCGGCGAGCGGATTTCAACGCAATTGTATAATGGATATTCGGAGTATGTTGCGGATTTGTATAGTTAACCGCAAGGGTGAAGGATGCCATGAAGTGGTGGCGGTGTCAAAAGATAAGCCGTGTGCCCGGCGTAAAAAAATCTCGCATCGGCCATCAAAGCGGTAACGAAATTGTGGAAGTGGAATACGATCCGGCACAGACGAATTTAACAGAGTTGATCGGTGCGTTGAAAATGTAATCCTCATTATAAGGCGACTTTAGTCGTCTTCCATTTTTGAGCAAGAATGCCCGTTCGCCTTTCCCGTAGGGAGCACTTTCGTGCCAACTCCGCTCAGGCTGACAGTCATGCTGAGCGAAGTCGAAGCATCATCAAATATTATGCAGCACTATCTTATTGAAAACAATCTCATCAATAAATCCCAAATCGAAAACCCGAAATCAAAAATCGCTTCATTCGTACCTCAACGCTTTAACCGGGTTTGTTAAAGCCGCTTTAATTGCTTGAAAGGCAACGCTAACGCCGGCAATCAAAAATGCCAGCAGGGCGCTTACCAGCGCCGGGCCAACGATAAACGCTGCAATTCCCCAGGCGGTATGATAGGGAAAATTACTCAACCAGTCGTTCATAAAATAATAGGCCACCGGCCAGGCAAGAATATTGGCCAGCAGTACCAGTTTGGTAAACTCGCTCGATAGCAACATAATGATACTCGGCACCGTTGCGCCTAACGTCTTGCGAATACCGATTTCTTTGGTGCGCTGCTCGGCAGTAAAAGATGCCAGCCCGAAAATGCCCAAACAGGCGATAAAAATTGCCAATCCCGCAAAATAAAAAAAGATGCTCAGAAAACGCTCTTCGTTGCTGTAAAGCTGTTGAATGTCGTCATCCAGAAAAGTGGTGCTGAAAGGGAAACCGGGATCGAGCTTTTCCCAGGTTTGTTTCAGAAATGCAATGGTTCCGGACATATCTTCCGAGCTGATTTTAATCGACATCCAGTTGAGCCAATTGGGTTCCAGGAAAAATACCGTTGGTTGAATTTCGCTGTGCAGCGATTCGAAATGGATATTGCGAGCGACGCCGACCACGGTTCCTTTTTTGGGTATCCATTCGAAATTTTCGGTTACTGTGTTGGTTTCAAACCACTTGCCGATGGGGTTCTCCCAACCGATTTCTTTTACGGCCGCCTCGTTCAGAATAATACCTTCTGCCAAATCCGAGCCGTATTCTCTGGAAAAACTGCGGCCTTCTACAATTTCGATTCCGAGGGTTTCGAAAAAATCATAATCCACCGTAACCGCCTTGATGGAGGTTGGTGTTTCCGGGTCAAGCCCTTCCGCTTTGTAGCCCACATTGCTGGTTAGCCGGCGCGTTGGGCGTTTGTTGGACGCGCTCATGCTAATCACGCGAGGATTTTTTAAGGCTTCGGTTTTAAAGGTTGGATAAAGCGTTCTTCCCGGGTCCAGCGCGACCACAATTTGCTCCGGGTCGATACCCAATTTTTTGTTATGCAGAAAATCCAGTTGATTATAAACAACCGCGGTGCAGATAATCAGCACGATGGATATCCCAAACTGAAAAACCACCAGGGTTTTTCGGAGCAAGGAAGACCGGCCGGCTCCCACGGCAGATTTACTTCCTTTTAGTATGCTAACCGGTTTGAAAGCCGACAGAAAAAATGCCGGATAGCTCCCGGCAAATACACCAATCACTAACGTCAAAATAGCAAATCCTGAAAATAACATCCAATTTTCGGAAGGGTGGAGGGACAGTTCTTTTCCCGCTAATTCGTTAAACACCGGCAAAAACAAAAGCGCCAAACCGGCGGCTAACACCAGCGAAACTACGGTTAACAAAACCGCCTCTCCTAAAAATTGCAGTATCAACTGCTGCCGAAACGCGCCTAATACTTTGCGCATCCCGACCTCTTTGGAGCGTTTGGTGGAACGGGCGGTCGCTAAATTCATGTAGTTGATGGAGGCGATCAGCAAAATGAATAATGCCACTGCCGAAAAAATGTAAATGTAGAGAATGTCGCCGTTCGCTTCGATTTCGCCGCGTAATTGGGATTTTAAATGGATATCCAAAAGCGGTTGCAGGAAAAACTCTCCGTATTGCGTAAACTGCTCGTTGATGTTTTCCGTGGCAAAATTCGGCAGGCGAGCTTCCAATTGCCTGTAATCGTAGCCTTCAGGCAGCAACAGGTAGCTGTAATTTGATCCTTCGCCCCAATTATTCAACACGATACCTCGAAATAATTGCTCCCCGGCGTTCATCGACATAATCATATCAAAATGAAAGTGGGAGTGTTGGGGCATTTCAGCCATCAAGCCGGTTACCTTCCACTCGTTAAAAACGCCGTTATGCTGGATCAGCAACGTTTTGCCAATGGGGTTTTCATCGTCGAAATATTTGAGGGCGATTTCTTCTGTGATGACAACGGAAAATGGGTCTTTTAAAACGGTATTGGGATCACCGGGAATTAAATCGAAGGTAAACATTTTGAAAAAATCTTCATCGGCGTAGGCCAAATTGGTTTCCAGCAGCTCCGTTTCGCCATGTTTCACCATCGAGCGCCAGGGGCGAATTCGCACGATGGATTCGATTTCGGGAAAGGCGGTTTCCAGCGCCGGTTTCAGGCGATAAGGCATTACCGGCATGGACATCACATCGCCATTGGGGCGGGTATAGTGA
>CAXHHS010000533.1:0-5464 GCA_964015645.1 uncultured bacterium | reverse complement strand
TCCACGCTCCACGCTCCACGCTCCACGCTCCACGCTCCACGCTCCACGCTCCACGCTCCACGTATCACTCGCCCCGATTTTTCTCCGGCCCGTAAAAATCAAACTTTCGCCGTGTAACGATGAGGCTATTATCTTCAATCCGTTTTCTGCGGTAGCCCAAAAGGTGAAAAATTTCGATGACAAACCAGCGAGCAATTTTTCGGTTTACAACCAACTCCGCAGTTGATTTTTTGCTGCGGTTTATGCCTGGCAAAAAAGGCAACAGCTTTTCTATTTTAAGCTTACGCATCCATTTGGAAATATTTAGCCACACAAAGTTTACTTTTCGGATGATAAAATATCCATCGCTGCCCTGCGTTTGGTACAACGGCATAAAAATGTAACCGTTAAGATGGCTATAGATATTGCCATTTTTATTTCGCGCTAATAAATTCCCTTTTCGGATTGGTTGGAAGTTCTTAAAACCAGGCATCATCTCAAACTGTTCACCATTTTGAATACCATATCGAAAGCGCACTTCAAATACTTTTGGAAGCTTAATTACAGCTTTTGCTAAAAGTTGCTGATGTAAATGATAATTTGGCACATTAGCTTGTGAAATACAGCCTGCTTTTACCAGGGAAATCCAGGTTGCTGCTACATGCCGGCGAATGGAATTTGCATCATTATGCTGCCCGGATTCCAATGCTAAAGTACACAACCCCCGGTCACCCGCAAAGTGCATAATAGTGCCTTCTAACAGTTCTTCTAACCCCAGGATAATCGGCGTTTTAAATGATAAGCCAAACTGGCGGTTGCGAATGGTATCCGCTAAAATAACGAATGGAGGGCTTTCTGATGAGGTTGTATGGAAATCCAGCACATAAACCGGAAAACGCCCATTCTGAAAATAGGTTTGAAAAAGGTTGAAAAGTTCGCGTTGTTCCCTGGTTTCGCCGGTTTCATCAAATCCATCCAGGGGAGATTCGGCTAACGCTTCAAGTCTTTCCGGCGTCCACATGCGATTTAAATCCTGATCGACAAAACGCATGTTACTGGCTAATGCTTCCAGGTTGCCAATAAGCCCGATAAACTTACCGCGAAAAGGCGGCGTGTTTTTCTTTAAAACGTCAAATACCTGTTGCATTGCATTAATTGCAGATGGCTCATTGCCATGAACGCCGCCTAGTATAATGACTGTCGGGCCTTCCGGTTTTCCCGAATATTGCCCTATCATTCGTTGTGTTTTAATCGTTTGATGAATCACTCAATACCCCAATGTTGATATTTAACTGGCTTTGAATTTATCGGTTTTGATGAACAATCAACACTAATAATTAATTTTGCAATTGAAGAAGATAAACTTGCTTGAATAATTGTAAACCTATATTTTTTCGACCGGTTGCAATTTTTAAGCAAAACAGGACTTATTTTGGCATTATCATAAGTCGTTAAAAATTTTCCATTGGAAAGGTGAAAAAAATGAATGAACAAACTATTGATGTGTTGGCGTTTGGTGCGCATCCGGATGATGTGGAGATTGGTTGCGGCGGTACGCTCTACAAACTCCATCAAATGGGATACTCAACCGGTATTATCGATTTAACCGAGGGCGAAATGGGCACTCGCGGTTCCGTTGAAGAACGCTATGAAGAAGCAGCGGCGGCAGCGAAAATACTCAACCTCAGTATTCGAGAAAATTTGAAAATCCCGGACGGCGGCATCGAAGCCACAAAAGAAAATCGCCATAAGATTATTGAAATTGTTCGAAGATATAAACCGGAAATCGTTTTTGTGCATCATTCGGATGATCGTCACCCGGATCATATTTATACAAATAGATTGGTTACAGAAGCCTGCTTTTATAGCGGATTAAAAAAGGTTGATGTTAAAGGTTTACTGCCTCACCGGCCAAAACGAATCGTTTATTATCCTATTTCTTATGAGTTTACGCCTTCTTTTGTTGTGGATATTTCAGAAGAGTTTGAAGTAAAATTACAAGCCATTCGAGCTTACCGTTCACAATTTTACAACCCGGAGTACAAAGGAGAAAAAACGTTTATTTCTTCTAAAGAATTTATGGATAATTTCGAATCGCGCGCACGGTATTATGGCTGGATTGGCGGGGTAAAGTATGCCGAGCCGTTTTGGGTGCGGGAAGCCATTGTGCTCGATGATTTGTTCTCATCCCTTACTAAAAACAAAATGTAAGTTTTTTTGGGTGTTTTTAGGCAATACTGCAAAAACAATTGCCGAATTCTGTGAAGTGGGTCACGGAAGTAACGTGAAAACCATCGCATACTTACAAACGCTTGTTGCGCTGGTCAAATTACAAAAGTTGTATCCCGGGAACTAAGTTGCAGAGAAAGACAAAAAACGCTTGATTTCATAATTCCCAACCGATAAATTAGCACGTTTTTACTGGCAAAAAACTTTATAGGAGATGCGTATAAAATTTTGTTAAGGAACATTAATTGCTGAATGAGTTTTAAGAAATTAATTTAATATAGGTTAAATAATGC
This sequence comes from uncultured bacterium, assembly GCA_964015645.1. Lineage (GTDB taxonomy): Bacteria > Calditrichota > Calditrichia > RBG-13-44-9 > J075 > CAXHHS01. Next base: position 2,963 of record CAXHHS010000533.1, on the reverse strand, counting down.
CTACACCCTTAACAAAATCAATGGCATCTAACCATCGGCCGAATAGGTATGGAAGGATTCCAACTGTTCGGTTTTTTTATTTTAAGGAGGAGTACGTCATGAAGTCGTTTTTTGCTGTCGTTTTAACAATGTTGCTCGGTATCGGTATTTTTTCTCCGCTGTTTGCCCAGGGAGAGGCTACTGCGCTTTTCCTTCTAATTAATCCCGGTGCACGCCAGGGGGGCATGGGAGAAACCGGTGTTGCAACCGCAGATGATGCAAATGCCATCTACTGGAACCCTGCCGGTTTGGCCTTCCAATATCAAAACCCTGAAATCGATAAAAAAGGTGAAGCAACGCTGATGCACGTAAATTGGCTGCCCCAATTTAATTTCAGCGACCTTTATTATGATTATGCCGCATTTCGGTACCATGTAGAAGGTGTGGGAATGCTTGGGTTTGCCATTCAATTTATGAATTATGGAGAAAACAACCAAACCGATGCTGCCGGTAATTTAATCGGGACTTTTAATAGTAATGAAATGGCTTTCACCGGAAGTTATGGGTTGAAATTGAGTAACACTTTCGGCCTGGGGGTTAACTTAAAATATATCCTATCGCGTCTTTCCCCGGTACAGGTTGGTACCGAGCAGAACAAAGGCGTTGGCAGCACGTTCGCAGTGGATTTCGGTTTTCTATGGACAACCGGTTTTACCAATGAACGGTTGAGCCTCGGTGCCAACCTTTCAAATTTTGGCCCGAAAATCACCTTTATTGATAATGAACAGGCCGACCCCATCCCCACAAACCTTCGTTTTGGCCTCGCTTATAAAGTTCTGAATTCCGAATTCAACCAGCTTACCTTCGTTTATGATCTGAATCGCCTGCTAGTCCCGCGCGACGAAGCAGATCGGGATAAAAGTTTCTTGAGCTTTCCGATTTCTGCCTGGAAGGGCGGTGACTTTTTTAACCGGTTATCCCACTCCCTCGGTTTGGAATACTGGTATACAAACCTTATTGGCTTAAGAGCCGGGTACTTTTACGAAGATCCGAATTACGGAGATCGTAAATTCTACACCTTTGGCGGCGGTGTTCGCATTTCTTTTATTGGCGTCGATTTTAGCTATATTCTGGCTTCTGTGGAAGACAGCCCGCTTGCCGATACGATCCGCTTTTCACTTTTGGCGACATTCTAAAGATTTCCAAATTTAAATATAAAGAAGGCTATCTCGAACGGTTTTTGGGATAGCCTTTTCTAAATATGCGAATTCGAGATGACGGAACATCACTATGAAAATTCCTGCCGTTTTGAGGCTAATGAACTTATCTTGTTTGCTGCTTGTATTTTCGGTTTTTGCCAATCCCAACTCTAATAAATCTCAACAGACAATGAAAGTGCTGGCTGTTCGCGCTCAATTTCAGCCGGATGATGCGGAAACGACCACCGGTGATGGTACATTTGATTTAAGCACCAGCAGCGATCCGTTCCAAGTCGATCCGCCGCCGCATAATCGCAGCTATTTTCAAGACCACCTTATCTTCTTAAAAAACTATTACTTAAAAGTTACTCGCGGGGCGCTAACGGTTGAAGGTGCAGTATTTCCGCAAGGACAAAATGATGTTTATCAATTAGATGCGGAAATGACCGTTTACAATCCTAATACGTCTGCACCGGCCATCAACCAGGGGCTTGCCCAATTATTTCACGACGCCATTCAAAAAGCGGATGAAGACCCGGCAATCAATTTTTCGGAATTTGATGCGTTTATCGTATTTCATGCTGGTGTTGGCCGGGATATCGATTTCGGATTGGATGATACGCCGCAAGATATCCCTTCGATTTTTGTTACCCAACAGTTTTTGCAAGAAAATCTTGGCATCGATGGTATTTCTGTTGATAACGGCGCAACCCTGGTAACGCAGGGGATTATTTTACCGGAAACGGAAAGCCAGGAAGGGCTTCAGTTAGGGCTAAACGGCATGGTCGTTTCCAATTTCGGATCGCAGTTGGGACTGCCGGATTTATTTAGCCCGGAAACCCGTCGCACCGGCGTTGGCCGTTTCGGTTTAATGGATGCCGGACTATTTAATGGCGATGGGTTGCTCCCTGCTTTGCCAACTGCCTGGACGAGAATTGATGCCGGTTGGGATGCTCCGGTAACGATTTACCAGGCACAAGGCGATGCGTTTACGGTTTACCAAACCCTGTCTGAGCAGGAAGCGCGGATTTACAAAGTTCCGATAAATGAAAAAGAGTATTTTTTAGTTGAAAACCGTTATACCGGTGAGGTAAACCTTGATAGCTTGCAATTTGTCGTCAACGATCAACGCGGCGAGCTGGTATCGATGCGCGAAATTCTGGAAACATTTTTCCCCAACGAAACGCGGTTTAGTGACAGTACCGGCGTACTGCTGGATATCGACAATCCTGACCGGGGGTTGCCCGGCGGCGGCATTCTAATTTGGCATATCGATGAAAATGTTATCGACGCAAATCGCGCAGTAAACCGCATAAACGCTGATCCGCAGCACCGCGGGGTGGATTTGGAAGAAGCCGATGGCTCCCAGGATATTGGTGAGGATTTTACAATTATCAGCGGCGGCTCTGGCTCGGAAATTGGCTGGCCGCTCGATCCCTGGTACGCCGGAAATAATGCGCCGCTCTTTAATAACGAATTTTCGTTAAGCAGCACTCCCAATAGCCGCAGCTATACCAATCGTGCAAACAGCCATATCAAAATATATGATTTTTCTGCAATCGCGTCGGTTGCCACATTCAAGGTCGATCAAAATTTTTTCCAGCCGCAATTTCCGCGACGAATTAATGCTGCTGCTTACGGCACAATATCTTCTTTAAAAGTCTATAGAGGATCCTTTTTAAGGGAGTAGATGTTTTATTAAAGTTTTTAGCGATGCAATATTAAACTACATCGCTAAAATTTAAAAGAAGGGGAGATTAACCTCTTCTTCTTTCCAGTACGATC
>CAXHHS010000532.1:0-5469 GCA_964015645.1 uncultured bacterium | reverse complement strand
AAAGGTGAATAAAATCAGGAAAAACCGATTCAGGTGATTGGTAAGGGTTGTTTTCATTGTCTCTCCGGTTAAATATTTTTTTATCAAGTGGTTTTTCGAAGACGACGGCATGGGGAAAGTGCGATTGAATTTCTGCTTTTCGCTTTTTTATACCTACAGGGCGAACATGGATCGCGACAATTTTCCGGGGATTGATAAGTTCTTTGACGATTTTTCGCCCGTCTTTATCCGTTAAAAACCAGTCGGGGATAAATGCGATGTCGATGTTTTCTTCTTGTAAATTGAATGCGGTAAAATTTTCCGCCGTCATTTCCACATCGCCGATATGGAGGATTTTTTGGCCAGCAATTTCGAAAAGAAATCCGAAATGATCTAATCCGTACTTCATACTGCCACCAGGGCGCATCCGTAAACTATCTATCGAAAACCCATTAACGAATCGTTGGGCACGTTGTTTCCAGAATAACGCTGCGCTGTGAACGCGGTCCTTGATTTTAGAAAAATTGTAATAATCGGATGAAAGCAATTCAATGGCATCTTGTCCGGTAACCAATTCGGCGTCATCGTTGTACTCCAAATGCCGCCCGACGGATTCCGAATGAAAATGGTCGAGGTGCAGATGGGTAATTAGCACCAAATCAATTTTGCTGTAAGGAGAGCGAGCAGTCTCTAATTTTTCGAGCAATTCTACCGGAATATCCTGGTAGCCATAAGGGTTTTTACGAAACAGGCCATCGATCAAAACCTGTTGTTCGCCAGCGGAGATGAGCATGCCTTCATTGGCAATGTAGGTCACTTTGATTTCGGAAATGGCGTTGGTAGATTCTGTCTGCGATAAAATCGGGGTAAATGCGATTGTGCAAACAATCAATCCTAAAACGAAAATTCTAGTTTTTATATTTTTCATTTTTCATCCTTAAAAATAGTTTTCGCTGTACTTCTGAATTTTTGTTTTACATTTTTAGTAAATCAAAACTCAGAGGAGAAAGTATGGCCGTTGTAACAATTTCTTCAAAAGGACAAATTGTTATTCCTGTGTCGATTCGAAAAACACTTGGCATAAACCCTAACACCAAAATTCTGCTTACCCTTTCGGAGGATAAAACAAAAGCATTGCTTGAACCATTGCCGGAAAATCCAATTGAAACTTTAACTGGTATTTTTAAAGATTATCCCGATTCATTAGCGGATGAATTGCTTGAAGAGAGGAAAAGGGATCGTGGCAAAGAATAAGCCCAGGCTACTGGATTCTTTTGCGATTTTACGCTGGACTCAAAAAGAGCCGGGTTGGAAGCGAATTAAATCATTGCTTGAATCCGCAGGGCAAAAAAAAGAAACCCTCTATATCAATCAAATAAACTTGTATGAAGTTTATTATAAAACGATCCGCTTGATCGGATTGGATAAAGCTAAACTATTTCTCGAAACGTTTCACTTATTGCCAGTCAACATTGTTCATCCGGTGGATGATCTAATTTGGAGATCGGGCGAAATAAAAGCAGAATACCCAATGTCGTTAGCCGATTGTTTTGCTGTCGCAACAGCGGTTGAATACGATGCCAGAATTATTACCGGCGACCCGGAATTTAAACAGGTCGAGCATTTCGTTGAAATCGAATGGATTTAACCCTCTGCCAAACCAATTTTCCGTAAAAGCGCTTTAAACCGCTCGTCTGAACGCAGCGGATCGAAGCTGGCAAAAACATTTAAGTATACCAGCGAGCTGGAGCGTTGCTCATACGCTTTTTCCAGCCATTCAATGGCGCGATCAAAATCTTCAATCTGGGTATATAATTCTGCGTATCGTAGCGGGGGCATCTCTTCTTCTTTTGCCCAATCGAGCTGTTTTTGCCAAATGGCCTGCCAGCCGGATTTCTCGTAGGCGCGCTTCAAGGCAACTATCTCCAGCAAACTTCTTCCCCAAAGACGATCAATTTCGGCAATTGTTTTTTCCGCATCACCTTGTGATTGATAAATTCTCCTTAAAAGGCCCAGCGCAGGCATAAACTTGGGGTTCATTTCCAACGACTTTTGGCATTGGGAGATCGCTAAATCATAATTCCGTGCCAGGAAGTATATTTTCCCAACGTGCCAGTTAATATGGGCAGAGAGTGGATCGAGGTCGAGCGCTTTTCGGATGGTTTCAATCGCTTCCTGGTGGCGTTGCATTGCGGATAAAAATTCCGCATACCATTGGTAGGCACGCGGATAGGCGGATTTAAGTTCGATAGCACGCTTAAACTCCATTTCGGCGCCATCCCAATTCCAATCGTACCAAAACCGAACCAGTGCCAGCGAGGTGTGCGCTTCTGCCAGCGAATCGTCGATTTCCATGGCTTTTTTAGCAGCGGCCTTCGCTTTCGGCATGGATTCCGATGGTAACATCGGTGCGGAAAATGTACCGCCAAGTAGGGTGTAAGCATCGGCAAGGCCAGTGTGGGCCAGTGCATAATTTTTATCTTTTTTTAGCGCTCTCTCAAAATACTCAATACTTTTTTGAGTGTCTTTGGATGTGCCTTTGTTGATAAAATAGCGCCCCTTCAGGTAAAGCTGGTAAGCGTCGCTGTCTTCCGTATAGCGTTTGGTGAGTGAAACCTTTTCTTTTTCGCCCAGTTCCACTTTCAGCTTTTGCACGATGGCGCGGGCGAGATCATCCTGGATGGCAAACACATCCACCAATTCGCGGTCGTATTTCTCAGAGTAGATTTGAAACCCATCGTTAACATTGGTGAGTTGGGCGGTTATTCGCAAGCGGTTGCCGGCTTTGCGAACGCTGCCTTCCAGCACATGGGAAACATTGAGTTGCTGCCCGATTTCCCGTACATCTTCCGTTACGCCCTTAAACCGGAAGGCCGATGTTCGCGATGCCACTCGCCAGCTTTCTACTTTTGAAAGTGAGTCGATCAATTCTTCCGCCATGCCATCACAAAAGTATTCCTGGTCTTTTTCCTGGCTCATATCAGCGAAAGGTAAAACCGCAACAGAGGGAATATCAAACACCTGTAGGGGCGAAGCATTCCTGGCAATATCCTGCCTGGTATACTTGTCGATTTGCAAGGGATGCTTCACCCCTACAACGCCGCCATCCGAAATGCCCACAACGTTTCCCGCATCGCCAATCGATTTTAAATCGGCGATAATGTCTTCAATTTTTTGATAACGGGATTCAATATTTTTTTGCAACGCTCTTTCCACAGTTCGGATAAGTGCATCCGGTACATCTTCTCGAAATTCGGAAATGGATTCCGGTTCTTCGTTCAAAATAGCATACAACATTGCCTGGGCATATTCCCCGGGGAAAGGCACTTCACCGGTCAACATCTCGTAAATTACAGCGCCGAATGACCAGATATCGCTACGATTATCTACGGCCTCGCCCCGTACCTGCTCCGGCGACATGTAAGCAATAGTGCCCAAAGTAGCGCCAAGTTTCTCTGGCTCGGCATTTTCGAAGAATTTCGACAGGCCAAAATCCATAATCTTTACCTGGCTTGTTTTAGCCACCATTATATTAGCGCTTTTGATGTCGCGATGAATAATGCCTTTGTTGTGCGCCTCGCGCAGCCCCCTGGCGATTTTAAGGGCAACTTCAATTATTTTTGCCATTTGCCATTTGCCACTTGCCACTTCTTCTCTCAATTCTTTGCCATCCACATATTCCATAACGATAAATATATCATCATCAAATTCTTCGATGGCAAAAACTGTGGTGATATTTTGGTGGTTTAGTGCCGCCGCAGCCTGTGCTTCAACAATCAAGCGATCCCGCACTTCCGCCTCACCGGCCGTCTCTTGTGAAAGCATTTTGAGGGCAACAATGCGCTTTAGCCGGGTATCCTCGGCTTTGTAGACAACACCCATGCCGCCTTCGCCGAGTTTTTCGAGGATTTTATAATGAAGAATGGTTTTACCGATCATTTTTGCGCGCCGAAATTAACCTTGCAAACATATAGATGCTTTTGTAGTTTTAAACTCAGGAAGTAGCAAAGTACTTGAAAATTGGGGAAGAATCAATATGAAAACTGCTTCAGAACAAATTACGATAAGTGTATCCGAGCGTGTATTGCGCCAGGCATCACGAATTGCATCCAGGAGAAAACAGCAAGTAGAAGATGTATTATCTGCATGGTTGGAAAATTTAATCAATGAATTGCCGATTAATGAATTACCCGATGAAGATATTTTGGCATTATCAGAGCTTCAACTATCCAAAAAACAAGAAACTCGATTAAGCGAATTATTAACTCGAAATCGGGAAGGTATATTAGATTCTTCCGAACAAAAAGAATTAGACGATTTGATGCGTCTTTACGAGCATGGTTTACTGCGTAGATCGCAAGCGCTCCGGGTTGCTGTGCAGCGTGGTTTACGCCCCCCCCTTCAATCATGAATTCTACCAAACTATCAGCTTCGTTAAAAAATCGTATAAAGAAATCCGCTCAGGATCGTTGTGGTTATTGTTTAAGCCCTCAAAAGTATATTTTGGGTAAATTGGAAATAGAACATATTATTCCACGGTCTAAAGGTGGTAATAACGATGAATCCAATCTGTGGTTGTCATGTAGTTTGTGTAATCGCTATAAAGGAGCTCAAACTAACGGCATTGATACTAACACCGGAAATGAAGTTTTACTGTTTAATCCAAGAACTCAAAACTGGTTTGAGCATTTTCAATGGAGCGCCGATGGGATTAAAATTGTCGGAATTACAGAAATTGGCCGGGCAACTGTCGAAGCGTTAAACCTGAATAATGAGTTAGCTGTCGAAGTACGGCGCAATTGGGTTTTAGCCGGTTGGCATCCGCCGAAAGATTAAGAACGTTGTTTTATTTAGCCTCTGGAACAAATTCTTAATCGGGCAGGCACTTTGATGGTTTCTTAAATGCCGATATTTATTTCGTCAATAGCATTTTTCGCATTTTTATAAAATCACCGGCCATCATCCGGTAAAAATAGACACCGCTAACAACCCTCTGGCCGGCTTCATTTCTTCCGTCCCACGTTATCGAATAGCTGCCTGCCGGTTTAAATTCATTTACCAACGTTTTCACCAATTGCCCGGAAATATCGTAAATTTTCAATTCCACATATCCGAAGCCTGTGGTGAGCGAAGTCGAGCCATCCGAAATCGTAAACTCGATATTGGTAACGGGGTTAAATGGGTTGGGGTAGTTTTGATGTAATGAAGTCGCCTGCGGTAAGTTTGGGTTTGCTTCGGTTTCTTCTATACCAACCGTAACCGAATTCCATTCCAGGAGCTGAACGCCTGCCCAGTTGCTGACAAACGGAATAAGCGCCGGGATATAGGTTAACAACACCTGGTTTTGATGTACTTCCAGCCCCCAAACTGCTCTTTGATTTTCCGGTTCGCCAAAGCTGCCAGCAACTTTTGGCAGCGCGGGATTCGAAACATCGATGACCTGAAGCTCACTATCGCCAGCGGATAAAAATGCCAGGGATTGCTCTTTTA
>CAXHHS010000531.1:0-5470 GCA_964015645.1 uncultured bacterium | reverse complement strand
CTGATGCAACCGAGCAAGTTTGTTATGCCCGACGCCGGCGGCATTCAGGACGAACCCACCTACTTAGGCATTCCCTGCATGACACTGCGGGAAAACACCGAACGGCCGATTACCATCGAAGTTGGCACGAACGAAATGGTAGGAACAGATACGGAAAAAATCATCAGATACGCGAAACAGATGAACGCCGGCGAATGGAAAAAAGGCCGTATTCCCGAATTGTGGGACGGCCACGCCGCCGAACGAATTGTGGAAGTGTTAGAGAAAGCATGAAGATTCCGCCTTCGAAGGAGGACAAAGGGGGATGTCATCGACTGTGATGAGTCATAATTAAAGTCTTGTCACTTTTTGACCTCACCCCCGGCCCCTCTCCTAATAGGAGAAGGGAGTTACGAAGTGTCGTTCGTACTGGTAAATCATTTATACTGCACAATACCTTCTTTTAAGTCACCCCTCTCCTTGCAGGAGAGGGGCCGGGGGTGAGGTTTAAGTGCAGAAAGAAGCTAAAATAGTTAATGTAGTTCAGGTTTTCACTCGAACCTTTTCAAAAAGGGAATTACCCGGAGAATATGTTCGTGTAATTTGCGAACATAAATCAAAATGGAATTTGGTAAATGGATTTACTAAAATATTTTTCAAAGCTGAAAAAGATGTCTGCGGATGAAATATTATTCCGCGTGCGCCAGCAAGTACGGAACCGCAAAGAAGCGCTCCGCTGGCGAATGAATGGTAAATCCGACCCTGGCAACTTGTTTATTCCCAACCACATCGTCGAATGGGACTTTGAAAAAAATCCCTTCCCGGATGAAAACATTCATTTTTTTGGGCTGACGCAATCGCCGGAGACCCTTCGACAGGCGTACCGCTTTCATTTTTCCGATCGTTTGGATAAGTTTCTTCAACAAGCAGATAAGCTGTTGGAGCACCGTTTCCATTTTCTCGGCATCGATGTGGATTTATCTGACCCCATCCCCTGGAATCGTAACCCGCAAACGGGGTTAGACTATCCCAAGTATCACCATTGGCAAATGGATATTTTCAATACCGATCTGTTTGGTGATGTAAAATATGTTTGGGAATTAAATCGCCATCAATTTTTTATCGAAATTGCCAAAGCCTACTTTCTTACCGGCGATGAAAAATATGCCAACAGACTATGGTATTGGATGGAAAACTGGATGTTCGATACCCCTCATAAAATCGGTATAAACCACACGTCCATGCTAGAACATGCGATGCGGATTTTTACCTGGACCTGGGCGTATTATTTTACCGGAAAGTCCGAAATTTGGTCGAAAGAGCGCCGCAATGTATTAGCAAAATATTTGATTTTGCAGGGGGAGATGATCGAGCTAAACCTTTCCTATTATTATAGCCCTTACAATCATTTAATCGGAGAATTGGCAGCGCTTTCCTTCCTGGGGCTGGTGTACGGTAACTGCGATAAAATGCGGCTATGGCGCGATCTCTACTGGCGGGAGTTAGAGCGGCAGGTCGATAAACAATTTCACGAAGATGGATTTACAGTAGAGCAAGCCAGTTATTACCACCATTTCACATTAGGATTTTATTTGAAGCTGGCGATCTTGCGGCAGCAAAATGGACTTTGGGTATCAGACAAAACCAACGAACGATTAGAGAAAGCCATCGAGTTCACCATGCACCTTACCCGCCCGGATGGTCGCCTCCCCATGCTTGGCGATATTGACAACGCCCGCTCCATCTATTTTTACCAGCCGGAAAACATGTGGGATTTGCGATTTTTCCAGGGGCTTGGCGCCGTCATATTTAAGCGCGGTGATATGAAGTTTGCCGCTGGCGGCCCATCGGAAGAGTTGCTCTGGCTAACCGGCATTGAAGGCTTAAAAGCATTTGAGAATTTAAAATCCAAGCGCCCGGAAACTACCTCCCGGGGCTTTTCCCAAAGCGGGTATTACATTATGCGCGACGGGTGGGCTAAAAACAGCAATTATTTGATGTTCGATTGCGGCGAAATTGCCCACGGCGTTTTTCAGGATGAAACGCCTTCTGCCGCTCACGGCCACGCGGATATTCTATCCTTCGAATTGGCCCTGGATGGCCAGCCAATTATCATCGATCCCGGTTTTCATACGTATTTCGGCTCCCTGGATTGGCATCGCTATTTTCGCTCGACACGCGGTCATAATTCCATCGAGGTTGATGGCTGCGGGCAGGCAAAACATGAAGGCCGCCTGAGCTGGTCTCATGTCTCTTCTCATAAAGTGGAACATTGGCTTACAACACCGGAATTGGATTTTGCCGGTGGCAGAATAAATCGCTTTTCCGGGTTGAATGAAAAAGTTTCTCATCGCCGTTATGTCGTGTTCCGCAAGGGTTTGTATTTCTTAATTGTGGATGAGGTTACAGGCAATAATCGAAATAAATCTTACAAAATAGAATCTTCCTTCCATTTTGCACCGGGCGAATTAGCGCATAAAGATCGCCAGCTATTTTATAACGGGCAATTTGTATCGGAGCTTTCCATTCCGGATACGGTTGCCGTTTGCATCGAGTGCGGTGGCCAAAAGCCCGATCAAGGTTGGAAGGGAAAAGGGTATGGTTACAAAACGCCTGCCCCGGTAATGCGGTTGCTGGCGCACCAATCGCTCCCGGCGCATTGGGCAATGCTCTTTCCACTTGCGGAGGCTCGCGAAACGTTTTCCCGGTTTCAATCCGTAGAGGTAAAGCAGGCGGTGCACTGCCATAGCATTCAATTTCACAACGGGTTCGAAAAAGTATATCTAAACCCCTTTCGAAAACGGTTTTCTCTGTTAATGGAAAATACCATCGAAACCGACGCATTATGCGTTGTTGAAAAGCAGTTTGCCGATCAAGAAAAAGAAATCTTTTTCTTAAAAGTCAATCACTTAATTGTGAATAACCAGGATTTAAATTCCCGGCTATCTTCCCGGGAAACGGCTTTTGTTCGCGTGCAGATAAGCCATACCGGCGTGCCGGATGTGGAGGTTTGGAAGAATGTATGATCGTGATTCGTGTTACGTATTACATGTAAAAACAGTAGTTTACGAAACGTAAACTCCGCAACACTTTTACTCATGAAAAATCAAAAAAAGAAAATACTCGAAATCAGTTCCTACCCCCCGCCAAGAGCTGGTTGGGGAGTGCGAGTTTCGTTTGTGAAACAGGCGTTGATTGAGGCAGGCCACCAATGCGAAGTGGTGAATATTGCGCCGGAAAGCCGCAAAATTCCCAGCCCGGAATATTTGACTTCGCTGAACGGTTTCGATTACGTGTGGAAAGTGTTTAAACACAGCTTAAAAGGCTACCGCGTTCACATGCACCTCAACGGCAACTCGCCCAAAGGATTTATCCTGACAATTTTAGCGGAGATTTGTAATTTACTAACTTTTAAACGCCCGGTTTTAACGGTGCACGCCGGGCCAAATCAAATTTATTTTCCGAAAGAAAACGCCCCCAAATTAGCGCTGATGTTCAAATTCATTTTTGGTGTGGCGGGGAAAATTATTTGCAATAGCGATCGCGTAAAAGAGAAAATTGCTGAATATGGCATCAAGCACGATAAGATTGTACCGATTCAGGCATTTAGCGTGCAGTACCTGGATTTTCAAAAGCAATCCGTAAACGGAACGCTGCAAGCATTTTTGGAGCGTAAATCGCCCTTAATCAGTTCCTATGTTTTTTTTCGACCGGAATTTTTTATCGATGATATGATTAAAGGTATCGCCCAATTAACTCAAAAATATCCCGATGCCGGTTTAATGATCCTCGGCTGCGATGACGGCTCGGAAAAGATTCGAAAATTGATCGATGAACTCGGTATCTCCGGCAAAGTCTACTTCACCGGCGATCTCGATCACGATACGTTTTTAACGCTGGTATCCCGGTCAGACATCTTTTTGCGAACGCCCACCCGGGATGGCATCGCATCTTCTGTTTTGGAAGCGTTGGCTTTAAACGTGCCAGTTGTTGCCAGCGAAAATCACCGGCGACCGGAGAGCACCATCACCTACGATCATAAAAGCGTACCGGATATGGTACAAAAATTGGATGAGACATTACAAGATTTACCGAATGTTAAGAAACATCTCATCAAACCAAATATACGCGATACTGTCGCCGAGGAAGTAGCGATATTAACAGGAGTTAAGTTTCCCCTCCTTTGTAAGGAGGGGAATTAGATAGGAAAGCAGCATGGAAGCAGCAAACGGACATTCGAAGTCCTTAAAAGTATTATTCCTTTCACAACGATTTTTATTTCCCATGGATACCGGCGGAAAAATTCGCACCGGTAAAATATTAGAGCAGCTTAAAAATAAAGTATCGCTAACAGTAATTAGCAATGTGGAATCGCCTAAGGATGATCAATATATACCGGAGATGGAAGCGCTTTGCGACCGGTTTATTGCCGTTCCCTGGAAAGAAATGCCCCGTTATACAGCGAAATTTTATATGAAAATCGCCGGGCAATCCTTCTCCCACTACCCGATTTCGGTGTTAAACGATTACTCGAATGATTTGGAAGCGGCGGTTCTTGCCGAATTAAAACAACGGCAATATGATTTGGCGATTTGCGACTTTCTGCAATCGACGCTAAATTTTCGCCAGCTAAATAGCATACCCAAACTGTTATTCCAGCACAATGTAGAAGCGACGATTACCAAACGCCACCTGGAAAAAGCCAAAGATCCGGTATCGAAACTGTTTTGGGGGTTACAGCATCGCAAAATGTTCCGACACGAAAAAGAAATGTGCAATCATTTCGATGGCACAATCGCGGTTTCCGAAAAAGATAAAGAGCGCATCCGTAACTGGTTTGGCGCAACCAATGTCTTCGATATTCCCACTGGAGTGGACACCGATTATTACCAGCCGGCGAAAGAAGTTAGTGAAAAGAAAAAACTCGTATTCACCGGTTCCATGGATTGGCTGCCAAACGAAGACGCAATGCTGTATTTTATCGAAAAAATATTTCCCCTTATCAAAACCGAAGAGCCGGAAACGGAATTAGTCATTGTCGGCCGCAAACCGACGCCTGCCATGCAAAAATTGGCAGAAGGCCGGAACGATATTACACTCACTGGTTGGGTGGAAGACACTCGCCCCTACATTGCGGAAAGCGCCGTTTTTATCGTTCCGATTCGAATTGGCGGCGGCACTCGAATGAAAATTTACGAAGCGTTAGCAATGGGGAAAGCGATGGTATCCACTTCCGTTGGTGCGGAAGGGCTGCCGTTAAAGCATGGCAAACAAATATTTTTTGCCGATAATGAACGGGATTTTGCCGATAACGTCATCACGTTATTGCGGGATAAAGCTTTGCGAAAGAAAATGGGACAAACGGCTCGCAGCTATGTCTATAAAAATTTCCGCTGGGAAAAAGTCGCCGACGTTTTTGCGAATATTTGCCAAAGCGTAGCCAATGGGAAATAAACAAGTACAAAAAGTTGATCACAAAAATATGCCAAAG
>CAXHHS010000530.1:0-5476 GCA_964015645.1 uncultured bacterium | reverse complement strand
TTATAATTATGAATTGATTTTCGAAAACCACATAAATGCCTTATCTTTTAACGGTAATTTGAAAATCCATTATCTCGACACGGCAGATCATGGGTTTACATTGCTGTATCATCAAAAAAAATTGGTACAAACGATCCGGGATTGGGCTTTGTCTGTAGCCGGCTCGTAGTTCAAGCTTTTGCTTGAACTGTCAAACCGAAGTTTGGCACTCCTAAATCTGAAATAAACATGACTGCAACCATACCCTGGCAACCCCCTCCCGAAAAATTGTGCCTCCACAAAAACGAAATTCACATCTGGAAAATCAATTTACTCCAACCTGCCGCTGTAACAGGAGCGCTTTACGAATTACTTTCGGAAGATGAAAAAGATCGCGCGAACCGCTTCCACTTTCCAAAAGATCGCGATAAATATATTGTTGGGCGTGCTGCAATGAGAATCATTCTAAGCCGTTACATCGCAGAAAATCCGGGAGCGCTGGTTTTTTATTACGGTTTGCAGGGAAAACCGTTTTTAAGCGATGAATTGAACAAACCGCAAATTCGGTTTAACCTGTCGCACTCGCATCAATTGGCACTCCTGGGAGTTGCGCTTCAGCAGGAAATTGGCGTCGATATCGAATACATTCGCCCGGAGTTTGGCGGCGAAGATATCGCAAAACGGTTTTTTGCCCCCGGGGAAGTAAACCGTTTATTTAAGTTGCCGCAATCTCAACAAAAACAGGCCTTTTTCAATTGCTGGACGCGTAAAGAGGCGTTCATTAAAGCCCGCGGCGAAGGGCTTTCCTGTCCTTTGGATCAGTTCGAAGTTGCCCTGGAACCCGGTAAACCGGCAAGACTTCTGCAAACCCAATGGGACCCGCAAGAAGCTGCGCAATGGACAATGCAAGAAATCTATATAGAAGGAAACTATAGAGCAGCGGTTGCTGTTAAAGGAAGCCTGGAAAATTTATCCCACTGGAATTGGGGAGTAGAATTCTAATTTACTTAATGGGTCAAAAATGCCAGCACACATCCGTTTTGAAAAACTAACTCGTTCTCGCCAGCAAATCTCAATGGTATTCAAAATCGATGATTTGCGCTTCGAAACTGCCTATTGGTACAGCGATATCGATCTCTATCGTCTGGAAGAACGCTTTGGCAGCGCGTTTATGAATAAGCTCTATTTTCATATCATGGCGTTTGAGATTAACAAATTTGTTAGTTTAAAACCGGAGACCATCGATTTAGGCGATTATGCCCATTTTTATACCAAGACGTTCGAAACCCTTTGGCGAAAAATCCTCCACCATGTTTGGGCGCAATGGCGTTACGAGCATAATCTGCCATTTTATCGCGGGCCGAAATTTACTAATAAATTTGCGAAAACAAGCGTTTCCGCTATCGAAAATACCATCGGAGACACCGAAGTGCTCTCCTTTTGTGGCGGTGGTAAAGATAGCCTGGTAGCTATGAAATTGTTAGAACGAGCGGAAATCCCCTTTGCCTCCTTTGCATATTCCCATTCGATTTACGGCCCTGCGAAACCCCAGCACCAATTGATAGAAGCACTTTTACAGCACGGAAAACCGGTAAAGCTGCATCAACAGTGGGTGTACGATAGTTTTAGCGATGCGCCGGTGCTGCAACTGTATCCCGGTTACCAGGTGAAAAGTATTACCGCGGCAGAAACACCATCATCTATCTTTGCGGTTTTGCCGGTTGTATTGGAACACGGCTATCGCTACATCGCCCTGGGGCACGAGCGCAGTGCAAACGTGGGAAACTTGATTTGGGAAAAAACCGGTGAAGATGTCAATCACCAATGGGGAAAATCTTACGAAGCAGAGTTGCTGATCAACCGCTACGTGCAAGATGAGCTTATCCGCAATTTTTCCTACTTTAGCATTCTCCAACCGGTTTACGATGTGCTGATTTTCAATCTTCTGAGGCAAGATATAAACGCCGTTTCGGATACCCACTCCTGTAATATTCGCAAACCCTGGTGCGGAAAATGCCCCAAGTGCGCGTATGTTTTGTTGAATTATTTGGCATATCTACCGCAAGAAACAGTAAACACTATCTTTAAAGAAAACCTGTTTGATATATTTGATATAGAAGAAAATCAGCGCTGGTTTTATCAAATGTTAGGTCTTGCGGAGCACACCCCTTTTGAATGCATTGGTCAAATCGATGAAGCTCGTCTGGCGTTTGAGCTATGTAATCGAAAGGGCCTGGATGGAAAAGCGATGAAACTGTACCGGCAACATTTTCCGCAATTGGATATTGAACCGATTTTAGAAAAATATTTGAGTGTCGATTCACAGCAATCCGGCATTCCGGGGAAGTTTTTTGATAAAATTATTCCTCAAATGGAATCCGCAGCGATTGATGCCCAACGATATATCAAGCAGATAGTCGATAATTAGATATTCGTATCTTTCCAGCCTGCAAAACAGGCTAAATAACACAAATTGATTCTGTTTGATTCGCATATTTAGCAGGTTGAATAATCACAGGCGCTTAACTCAAATAAAATCATTTGTAAGAAGTATTTCAAAAATTCACCCGCCTTTTTTATATTCCGGCGATGAAAAATTCCGTTAAACAACTTATACTAATGGCTGCTCTGGGCTGTGCGCTGGCTATTTCCGCCTTCTGGATATTCGGCCAGGCTCGCTACGCTCAATTGCTAAAACTGCAAGTATCGAAGGAAACGATGCTAAAGGAAGCCGAGCGCCAGTTAAAAGCCTCACCCATAGCAAAACACAACCCGACACTGGATATAGAAACTAATTTTGATAAAGATTTATTTCGATTTGCCCAAAAATACCTCGGAAATAAAGTTGAGCAAGCCTCCGGTAAAATGATGCTGTTGCAATTCGATTGGGATGATGAAATTTCGATGAATGGCGAAACACAAACGATTCGTTTTCAACTTGATTTTGACGGCACTGGCAGACAAGCAGCGTTTCAAAAGAAATACCCGGAATTGCCGGACTCTACCAACCTTGAAATTGAAGAAGCGGTTTCCAAAGCAAAGATGTTTTTATTTGAAAAGGGCATCGATACTACGGGAATTCCTTTAGCACAAAAAAGCAGTGAAGTCGAAAATGACATTCAAACACATCGTATAAGATTTGAAAGAAAATCCTCAATATCAGATAGTTTAAAAGAATTTCATGGCGTCAGCATTGCGGGTAATACAATTTTGGGATATTCATCCGGGCTTGAAATCAACGAAGAAAATTTCAAATTTCCGAAATTTGAAGACACGTTTAACATTGTTACTGCTGTTGGCATGGCGATTATCTGGTCAGCGCTAATCATTACCTTGATCGTGATATTATTCAAACGCTTGCGGCACGATGAAATCGATTTTCAAGACGGCATTTGGTTTGGGGTGATTGTTGGGTTCATTTTTTGGATCAGCGTGGCATTGCAATCATGGCCGAAATGGGAAGTTATTCTATTTGGCGGCGGTTTCGGTGGCGTCTTTGTTGCTGCTGGCGTTATCATCGGTTATGCGGTTGCAGAATCCTTAAGTCGAGATGTCTGGCCGGAAAAAATGAAACTGTTTGAGCAGGGTATTCGCGGAAGACTACGATTTAAAGAAATGGGAGCCGCAATATTGCGTGCACTAATCGTTAGCGGTATCGCTATCTTTTCGATAAGCGCGATGGCCTGGTTTATTGGGGAATTTTCATTTGGTTATATCAACCTGGAGAACGACCGTCTTTGGATATTTGAAGAGTTCCCGGGTGCAATTGGCTCCCTTATGGAAAATATTTTTCAAGCCGTATTCACAACGCTTCTTTTTCTCTCCTTTTTAGTTGCTTACATTCGCTCCAAAACCAATCGCCTTTTGGGGATTCTTGCAATTACAACTGCGGTGTTAATTCTTTCCGGGTTAATCCATATCCTTCTGGAACCGGGTTATTTTTCGATGTTTTTGATGCTGCCGGTGGCTCTCCTGTTTGCCTATGTCATGTATAAATACGACTTTATGACAACATTCTTAGCCGGACTCCTTGGCTTTATCTACCTGGATTTTAATTTGATTGCCATCCACCCCGATGGTGTTTTTGGCCTTGCCGGAATAATGGGGCTTTTGCTTCTGTTAGCGATATTCGCAACCGGCGTTGCCCTGGTATTTAACAAGCAAACGCTGGCAGATGTAGAAGAATACGTTCCCGAATACGTCAGTCGAATTGCTGAACGAGAGCGTATTAACAAAGAACTGGAAATCGCTCGCAACATCCAATTTCAATTTTTACCGTCGAAACAACCGGATTTTCCCGGTTTGGATATTGCCAGCATCTGCAAACCGGCAATGGAAGTCGGCGGTGACTATTATGATTTTGTTCACGGTGTAAATGACAGGCTAAGCGTGATTATCGGTGATGTCTCCGGAAAAGGCGTCTCTGCGGCATTCTACATGACAATGACAAAAGGTATTATAAGAACACTTTCCAAATGGATTAACGAACCGGCAAAAGTATTGACAGAGTTAAACGAAGTTTTTTACAACAATTCTCCACGTAACATTTTTATCAGTATGTTATATGGGATTTTTGATATGAAAAATAGAACGCTCACCTTTTCCCGCGCCGGGCATAACCCGTTAATGGTGCGTAAAGGGAAAATCAAAGAGATGGAAATGCTTAACCCCCAGGGAATCGCTATCGGAATGGACAAAGGAGAAATATTTGCGAAAATGATTCGTGAAGAAACCGTTGCAATTGAACCGGGTGATGTTTTCATTTTTTACACCGACGGCATCTCCGAAGCGATGAACGGCAATGGGGAAGAATTCGGCGAAGACCGCCTCGCTGAAACCCTCAACCAATATGCCCGTCTCTCCGCGCAAGAGATTCTCGAAAGCATTAGCAAAACCGTCTTTGATTTCGCCGGAAATACCCCGCAGCATGATGATTTTACGATGGTTGTAGTTAAAGTTGGGGATTAACTTGCAGCCGATGTCGCAGAAGACGCCGCCACACTGGCCGCAACAGCAGCAATAACAGCCGCATTCACTTCATTTACCACACTGGAAACGGCTTTGCCAATCGGTTCTTTTTCTGCAATTTCCTTGATTTTTACTTTTGCTATCTTTCGCTCATCTTTCTCAAAAACTTCCTTTACCAAATCGCAGGCTTTAACCAGGCTTAGCAAGGCAGCGGTATGCCCGGTTACCGGTTTATTATTGATAATAATATCATGGATTTGGAAACGAATATCTTGTTCCGTTGCCGGATCTTCCGTTGGATACCGATTATATGGAATAACCCACAAAAACTTTCTTTCTTCTTTGCGTAAAATATTCTTTTCCACCAACCGATTTGCCAATCGTTCCTGAAGTTTTTTCAATTTGCTGCTTAGCTTTTGCACCCAATATTTAGCCGTTTTAAGTTTTCCGAAATCTTTGATTAACACAACGGCTTCATCCAACACCTGTCTCTTATACACATCTCCGAGCCCACGAGACTCCATTGCAT
>CAXHHS010000529.1:0-5488 GCA_964015645.1 uncultured bacterium | reverse complement strand
ATGAATGCACAAGAGAAAAAGAAACTAACCGTAGATGCCATCTATGGCTCCGGCTCCGATCAATTTAAAGGCAAAACCGTAGACGACATCCAGTGGCTTCCAGATGGCTCCGCCTTTACGTTTACGCGGGAGAACGAAACAACCGGAAAACTGGATATTTATCGCCATAATGTAAAGAGCGGAGAAGAAACGCTTATTCTGGAAGGCGATGGCCTAATGTTTAACGGTAGCAAGGTGGAGATGAGCGAATATCAAACCACCGGGCAGCAGAACCATTTGTTGATTACCGGGCCACAGCGGCAAATCTGGCGGCACTCCTACGCCGCGCCGTATTATTTGTATGATATTGAAGATAAACAACTTATCGCCCTGGCGAAAAACGATCCCGATTTACAAAATGTTACGCTTTCACCCGATGGTAAATGGGTGGCTTACGCCAAAAACAACAATTTATATGTCGCCGATGTTGAAACCGGCGAATCCAAACAACTCACCTCCGATGGTTCCGACGACATTCTCAATGCCGTATTCGATTGGGTTTATGAAGAAGAATTCGGACGCGCCGATGCTTACCGCTGGTCGCCTGATGGCAAAAAAATCGCCTTTTGGCGCAGCGATCAATCTCACGTAAAAGAGTTTTATTTGCTGGATGAATTGCCTTATTACGCAAAGCTAACTCGTTTGAAATATCCAAAAGTCGGCGAAAAAAACGCCATTATCAGCATCGGAGTGGTGGATGTCGTTAGTGGCGAAATAAAGTGGATGGATCTTGGTGAAAATGAAGATATCTACATCCCGCGAATGGATTGGACAAACACACCCAATACCCTGTCGATTCAGCGCCTCAATCGCAAGCAAAATCACCTGGAACTGCTGTTTGCCGATGTTACCACCGGAACAACCCGCCTCATTATGGACGACCAAAACCCCAAAGCCTGGGTGGATGTAACCGATGATTTCATCTTTCTGAAGAAAAAAGACCAATTCGTTTGGAGTTCGGAAAAGAGCGGTTTTCGCCACGTCTATCTATCAGGTTACAATGGTAAAGAGATCGCCCAACTCAGCAGCGGTGATTGGGAAATTGCTGAAATCCTCGGCGTGGATGAAACAGGCGGCTGGGTCTATTTTTATGGCAAAAAGGAATCGCCCGGCGAGCATGATATTTATCGCGCATCGCTCAATGGCAAAATTTTTCAACGTGTTTCCAACTATCTCGATGGCTGGCACACCGCGGAGTTTTCCCCGGATTTTAAGCATTACGTCGCATTCGCCTCCAACATTAAAACACCAACGCAAGTCTCCTTGCGCAAAGCCGATGGCAAAGTGGTTCGAATGTTAGAAGAAAATCACATTGCGGCATTGGCAGAATACGACATGGTATACCCTGAATTTTTTAATATTAAAACCAGCGATAACGGCACGAAATTAAACTGTTTTATGATGAAACCGGCAGATTTCGATCCCGCGAAAAAATACCCGGTGCTGGTATTTGGCTACGGCGGGCCAGGTTCGCAAATGGTGGTGAATCGTTGGGGAATGGGCCGCCATTTTCGAAGTTTTCAGCGGGTGCTCTGGCACCAAATGATGACGGAAAAAGGCTACATCGTTTTTACCGTCGATAATCGCGGTACCGGCGGGCGCGGGCGCGATTTCAAAAATATTGCCTACGGAGACCTTTCCAGGTGGTCGGTTGGCGACCAAATTGAAGGCGCAACGTATTTGAAAACATTATCTTACGTTGATGGCTCGCGCATCGGGTTTTGGGGCTGGAGCGGCGGTGGTTATCTTACATGTATGATTATGACGCGCGCTACGGATCACTTCACCACTGGCGTGGCAGTTGCCTCCGTCAGCGATTTTCGCAATTACGACACCATCTGGACCGAACGCTACATGGATTTGCTTAGTGATAACAAAGCCGGCTACGAAGCTGCGAATGTCAATAATTATGCGGATGATTTAAAGGGGGACCTGCTCATTATCCACGGCAGCGGCGATGACAATGTGCATCCCCAAAACAGCCTGCAATTCGTCGATGAACTAATCGCCAAAAACCGCCAATTCGATATGATGATTTATCCCAATCGCAATCATCGAATCCATGGCGGCAATACCTCGGTGCATCTGTTTACAAAAATCACTGATTATTTTTTGGAAAATTTGTAGATATGCAAATGAAGCATTGCGTTTTTGACCACTGGTTACACGGATTTTCACCGAAGGTTAGCCAATTAAAAAGCCGCCTGATTCGGGGGGAAAACATGTTGAAGTTAGCGGAAAATCAATAACTCATGATCAAAAAAATTTTCGCAATTTCAGATGATATTCGCTACGTTGCTGTTTATAAAGATGGCAACCTTTTATAAAGATGGCAACCTTGAAATGCAATCGAAAAGCGGAATGGAAGGCGCCAGTAATTCCGAAACCGACCGTTATGAAGAATTACTGGTAAATCCAACTGGTAAATCCAACGCTGCTTAAACTCACCTCGCAGCGCGGCAATATCGACTGTGGCGGATTGCAATACCTTTTAATTCGCTATGGTAATTTCTTTCAATTTGTGCTGCCGGTTTCCCGGGGGCATGTTTCCGTCTGTATCGAAAAAACCGCCGACCCTATCGCCATCAGCAAAAAAGTAGTTGTACTTTTAGGTGGTGAATAGCAGTTATGCGTGGAAGTCTTTGGGCGGAAGATTTGGAATATTGCTATAGGATGAGTAGCAAATCTTTTCTTTAACCGTTTATTTAAAGCCTATAAACTCGCTTACAGCAAAAAATAATTTTCTTGCAATTAATGTTAATTATATCTAACTTTTTGTTGGATATAATTAACATGGGGAGATTAAAATGAAAAACACAAAAACAGTACTAATGGTTTTAATTGGTTTGACCTTAACATTTGTTGTTGGAATTGCGATGTATTCGACAATGTCAGAAATTGAGACAATGGATTATGTGATTTACGCTACTGTTGGATTAATTGTGCTCTTTAGCATATTAGTAATTCTCAAACGTTTTAAAGATGAGAAAAAAGGGTTGGTTGCGGAAGACGAGTTAAGCCTAAAAATTAAACAAAAGGCTGCTGCAAATTCCTTCACAGCTTCAATCTATCTTTGGACGGTGATTCTACTCTTTACAATTGACAGTAATCTCGATAATGAAACTTTATTAGGAATTGGGATCGTTGGTATGGGGCTGATATTCGTTGGATTTTGGATATTTCATAGCAATAAGGGAATCTATAGTGAAAACTCGAATTAAAGAACTTCGAGCAAGACACAATCTAACCCAAGAGGAGCTTGCGAAAAACGTAAATGTTAGACGCGAGACAATCGTCTTTCTAGAAAAAGGAAAGTATAACCCGTCATTAAAGTTAGCATACGATATCGCAAGAGTATTTAGGATGAAAATTGAAGAAATATTTATTTTTGAGGAAGAATAGTAAAAGGCGGCATATACAGAAAAGCAAGTGTCATCAAAACGTGTAAATTTTCGCCCCCTGGAGAACATAACAATGCTGCATAAATTTGTGGCAAAACAAAAGGCTCCCCAATGCCTGTTGACATCATTACCGAAATCCAAATCGCTCAACCGCCGGAAGTGGTTTCCGAATTCGCCGGAAATCCCGACAACGCGCCAAAATGGTATGTGAATATCAAATCCGTGGAGTGGAAAACGACGCCACCGGTGACACTCGGTTCCCGAATCGCTTTTGTTGCTGAGTTTATGGGACGCCGTTTGGCCTATACTTATGAAATTGTTGAATTAGTTCCCGGCACGCGATTGGTGATGCGCACCGCGGAAGGGCCGTTTCCAATGGAAACAACCTATACCTGGGAAGCAAGCCCGGATGGCGGAACGCGAATGACGCTTCGCAATCGCGGCAACCCGGCAGGTTTCTCGAAACTCGCTGCGCCGTTTATGAAAATTGCCATGCGCCGTGCCAATCGCAATGATCTGAAATTACTCAAAAAAATTCTCGAATCACGATGAGCAGAGCATTTGTAAAAGAACCGGATGGCGACCAGGTTGGCGATGAATTGCCGGAAATACCGGTGAGTAAACATCCCAATTATGTAACGGCTGCCGGTTTGCAGCAGCTAAAAGATAAACATACCGATTTGGTAGAGCGAAAAAACAAACTCACTGCCGGTGAAGACAGCATGTTGAACAAAACCGTTCTGGCCCAAATTGAGCGGGAATTGCGATATTTTAGCGCGCGCATTAACAGCGCGATATTGGTTAGCAATAAAAATCGCAATAAAGACCTCGTTGCCATTGGTTCTACCGTTACGTTTGTGGATGAAGCAAAAAAACAATATCGCTTTACGATTGTGGGAGAAGATGAGGCATCCTTGAAAGACGGTAAAATCAGTTGGGTATCGCCATTGGCAAAAGCGCTATTGGGCAAAACCAGGGGCGAAAAGGTGGTGTGGAAACGCCCGATTGGTGATATTATGGTTGAAATAAAGGAGATTGGTTTTAGTTAGGCAATAGGCAAGTAGGCAGTAGGCGGCTCGCGAATTTGCCTACTGCCTACTCAATGTCATTAAGTTAAGCAAAAATGTGCGCAAAAGTCACCCTGAGCGGAGTCGAAGGGTGACGGTTTTAAGCGCGTTCCGCCATGCTTCGACTCCGCTCAGCATGACTAAAAATCCTTAACTTAATGACATTGACTGCCTACTTGCCTACTTGCTTACTGCTTATTACCAAACTTGTTTGGTTCCGGCTTCCTCGGATTAGGGTCTTTACGGATGATCAACAAGGTATGATCATCCACGCGTGGATGGCCGGCGTAAAAGGATTGCAGGCTAAATTCAATTTCGCTTTTAATTTCATCCGGTGTTTTATCACGATGTTGGGTTAATAAGGCTTCTAACTGTTCTTCGTCAAATGTTTCTCGTTCCGGTGTTCCGGCAGTTGCATCCGATAGCGGTTTGCTGGCTTCGATAACACCATCGGTATAAAATATTAACGTATCGCCGGTAAGCATTTTCCGCGTTTTTAATCGCTGTGATTTTTTAAAAATTTCTTCCTGCTGCGTTAACCCGATCCCTAAACCTTTTGATGGTAAAAATTGCACTTTTTTGTGGGCGCTGCCCGGCAGCAGCAGCGGTTCCGTATGGCCGGCGCGTACCCATTTTATGGTATGATTGCTGGCATCCAAAATCCCGATAATTGCGGTTACAAAAATTTGGCGATCAATTGCCGTTGCGGTGAAATACGAATTTAAGCGGCGGCAAATTTCCAATGGATCATCGGTAAACTGGCGGGTGTAGCGAATTAAACTCATGCACTGTGCCATGTATAAGGCCGCGGAGGAGCCTTTGCCGGATACATCGCCAACGGTAAACAAATAGCGATGTTCATCCAGGGCAAACATATCATAAAAATCGCCGCCGACTTCCGTTGCAGTATGCAGCGATGCGGAAATTTGATACCCGGGGATATTCGGCAGGGAGCGCGGCAGCAGGCTGATTTGCACGTTG
>CAXHHS010000528.1:0-5497 GCA_964015645.1 uncultured bacterium | reverse complement strand
GCACTCAATTCTTCTTGCCGCAGCTTGCGAATTTTCAGGGCGTACGCAACTTCGGTATAGGCTTTTTTGACCGCAGATTTTAAGGAGAGGTAATCGGCGTCCAGTTGAGATGCCAGCGCCTCACGTTCCCCGCCGACCCGCCGCAGCCGGAAATAACTCTTCAGCGGGAAGTCGAGAGGTTGAGAAACCGTCCAGCGCCTTTCGCTGAATCCGGAATTGGTTTCAGTATCAATGCCTTCCTGCATGAAAATTAGCTGTGGTGAGGGCAGGCCGAAGGAAGTCCACCATTCCCCGCTTTTCGCTGCAATCTGCTGCCGCCGGCGATTAATTTGAGGATTGTTGGCCGCTGCAATATCCATGGCCGTTTGAACCGTAAGGACATTTTCCGGAATGACCGGGGCTGTGGTTTGATCCTGGGCGCTTAACATACTCCCCATTAGCATTAGCAGGATGGCCGTTTGCTTACTGATCTTCATATTTCTTTTCTCCTGGTGGTTGATTCCGGTTTACACCGGCTTGAGCCGTATCCGCTTTTAATCTTTGATGATTTCTGAACCTCCGGCGACATCTCCTTCGCCAGCAATGTTTATCCCGGCTCCAGGGAAGGGGCACTTACGTGGTGGGGCTGCCGATCTTCATCGCCATCGGTTATTTTCCTGCCCACGCTTCCGTTTTTCAGCGCTTGCTCACTCGCGGGCATCGCCAATCCACATCCACCAGGCCATTGGAAATGCCATCGCCGCCCTTATCCGAAGTTAATCCTTAAACCATCTTTTCCACATTTACCTGGAAAGCACGAGATGGATGTTGGGGATCAGCTCTTTTGGAAAATGTTTGTACTGCTTTCATAATCTCATCAGCCTTGTCTTTAGGAATAATCGCGAAATAGAGGGTTGAATAAATGGGCATATCTTTTTCCAAATGCCACCAGCTAAACATATCTACAGTTTCGGCAGTATAGCCGGTTACACTCACTTCGCTGAAAATTTGTACATCGTGCTTTTGAAAAATTTTGCGAACATCTTCTTTGTATGTTTCCAGGCTCATTAAACCGATTAATTTCATGATTTTCCTCCCTCCTTTCTACTAACTGCCGCCGTTTTTTTAACGTTACCCTTTTTACGATCCGGCGCTTCTTTTCCAACCGCTTTGGCTTTAGCCGCTGCCGGTTCGAGATGCGGATGATTTTTCTTTTCTACCAGGTAATAAATCAAAGGCACTGCGCCGAGCGTCAGCACTGTGGAAGCAAAGGCTCCCCACATCAGCGCGATAGCTAATCCTTGAAAGATTGGGTCGAATAAAATTACAATTGCCCCGATGACAACGGTTCCGGCGGTGAGCAGGATTGCCCGGGTTCGCACTGCGCCGGCTTCTACAACAGCTTGTTTAAGCGGGATTCCCTCCTCTATCCGCAGTTGAATAAAGTCGATAATCAAAATGGAATTACGCACCATAATTCCGGCGAGGGCAATCATGCCGATCATGGATGTTGCAGTGAAAAAGGCGCCATGTATCCAATGCCCCGGTAAAATTCCCACCAGGCTAAGCGGAATGGACACCATCATCACCAGCGGCACTTTAAAAGATTGGAACCAGCCGATGATCAGCAAATAAATAATCACCAAAACCACGGCAAATGCCGCTCCCAGGTCCCGGAAAACTTCATACGTTATTTGCCATTCGCCATCCCATTTAACGGCGATTTCTTCTTCCAGAAACGGTTCGCCTTTATACATCGGATCAACGACTACGCCGCCGGGAAGGGCAATCTGTTTGATCTTTTCATCCATATCGAGCATGGCATAAACCGGGCTTTCAATTTCACCGGCGACATCACCGGTTACATAGACGACTCTCCGGAGGTTTTTCCGAAAAATACTTTTATCTTCCTGCCGTTCTTGTACCGATACCAGATCAGCCACCGGAATCATTTGCCCGGTTTGGGAGTGAACCGAAATATTACCAAGCTGGCTGATGGAAGAGCGTTGGGCCTGTCCAAGCCGCAACTCTATTCCCACCGGTTCAATTTCCGTGGGGATGTGCAACAATCCGACATCTGCGCCATGCAGGGAAATCCGCAGAGCCTGGGCCAATTGCTGAGTATTTACCCCGGTTAAGGCGGCTTTTTCTTTATCCACCCGGAGATTGTAAATGGTCTGATCGTCTTCCACTAACCAATCTGCATCCACTACGCCGTTGGTATTTTCAAAAATCTCTCGAATTTGTCGAGCGACCTCAATTTGCTGCTCGTGGTTTGGCCCGTAAATCTCGGCAACCAGGGTGGAAAGAACCGGCGGGCCGGGCGGCACTTCGGCAATTTTAATCCGGGCGCCGTATTTGTCAGCAATCGGTTGAATTTGGGGGCGGATTCGTTTGGCAATATCGTGGCTTTGATCATCGCGGTTGGATTTATGGACCAGGTTTAACTGAATGTCGGCCACATTTGCGTCCTTACGAAGATAGTAATGGCGCACCAGCCCGTTAAAATTGATCGGGGCATTATTGCCGACATAATATTGAAAATTTTCCACCTCCGGAACCGTTCTTAAAACACCGGCCATCTCGTGAGTTACCGCAGCGCTTTGCTCCAGGGTGGTTCCTTCGGGCATGTCGATGATTACCTGGATTTCGCTTTTATTATCGAAAGGCAGCATCTTTACTTCTACTGCCCGGATAAATAAGAGGCTCACCGCAATTAACAGCATAGCCGCAATTGCTCCCAAAACGATCCAGGTTTTACGAGAGTTATCCAGCAGCGGAACAAACGTGGTATTATAAAACCGGTAGATAAAGGATTTTTCCAACCCTTTGCTCTCATCGATGTGCCCGGTTTGTTTTAGCAATCGATAGGCCAGCCAGGGCGTGGCAATGAGAGCAACCATCAAAGAAAACAACATTGCTAACGACGCGCCAATGGGCATGGGACTCATGTACGGCCCCATCAACCCGGAAACGAAGATCATCGGCAACACCGAGGCGATGACCGTAAAGGTGGCTAAAATAGTGGGATTACCGACCTCACTGATGGCTGCCAAAGCTGCCTGCATTTTAGGCAGGCGGCCTATGGAAAAATGGCGATGCAGGTTTTCGGCAATAATGATGGAATCATCCACCACAATTCCCGTTACGAAGATGAGGGCAAACAGGGTTACCCGGTTCAGGGTATAATCGAACAGGTAATAAACGAACAAGGTAAGGGCAAACGTAATTGGCACCGAAGCAAAAACCACCAACCCACCCCGCCATCCAAGGAATAATCCAACGATGATGGTAACCGCAATGATGGCGCCGATAAGGTGTTCTAACAAAGAATTTACTTTTTCGGAAGCGGTTTTGCCGTAATTGCGAGTCTCCCAAATTTGCACATCCCCGGGGATGAGGCGGCCTTTTAGGGCCTCAACTTTTTTTAACACCTGGTTGGCAACCTGCATGGCATCCGCGCCTTTTCGTTTGGCGATGGAAATGGTGACTGCCGGGTAGGTTTGGAGGAACTTCTCAGGCGAGATCGATTGCGTTTCCCTGGCAGCTGCGCCGTATCCGAAAAAGACGTAATCTTTGACTTCTTCCGGCCCGTCGATAATGCCGGCAACATTTTTCAAATACACCGGGTTATTTCCGAAAACTCCTACAACCAAATCTTCCACATCCCGCACGCCGGTTAAAAACTCGCCGGTTTCTACAATATAGTCGCGGTTTAAATTCTGAAAATTTCCTACAGTCAGGTTTTGATTGGCTGCCTGAATCTGTTGGGCGATTTGCAACGGATCGACATTATAAGCCCGCATCCGGGTTTGGTCGAGGATAATTCGTATCTTACGGCGCAGCCCGCCGGTCAATTTCAGTTCGGATACCTCGTTAATTTTTTTGATTTCCGCGCCGAGTTCCGCCCCGATCCGCCGCAGTTGGTAGCTGTCGTAATTTTCACTCCACATTGTAAGGGTGAGAATCGGAACATCATCGATGGATTTGGTTTTGATGAGCGGCGGAAAGGTCATGCCGGGGGGCATTTTGTCCATATTTTTCATCAGGGCACTCCAGAGCTTGACGAGGCTTTCTTCCATATCATCGCCCACGTAGTAGCGTGCGGTTACCAGGGAAAAATCCGGGCGCGATGTTGAGTAGACGTATTCTACCCCGGGAATTTCGCTGATTACCCACTCTAATGGTTTGGTAACGCGTTCCTCTACTTCTTTTGCGCTGCCACCGGCATAGGGCACAAAAATGTCAACCAGGGGCACGATGATTTGAGGCTCTTCCTCGCGGGGTGTTAGAAAGGCGGCAAAGATGCCAATCATCAAGGCGCTGATAATGAGCAACGGCGTCAGCTTGGAGTCGATAAAAGCTTTGGCGAGTTTTCCGGCAATTCCGATTTTCATAAATTCACCTCCACTGCCTGCCCGTCGAACAAGCTTTCTGTGCCGCCGGTTACGACAACTTCGCCGGGATTCAAACCGGACAGCACTTCGATCCTGGCGCCGTAATCCTGCCCGGTGCGAATCCACCGGAGGCGGGCTTTATTTTGCTCATCCACCAGAAAAACGCCTTCCAATTGACCACGACGGAAGATCGCCTCTTTGGGCACTAATAATGCGGAATTCCCGGGACCCGCCAGGGAGATACGGGCAAACATGCCTGATTTTATCCGCTGGCCGGGATTATCCACCAACACTTTAATTTCGAATTGGCGGCTCCGGGGATCGGCAGCCGGTAAAATTTGGTTGATCTTGCCGGTGAGCGATGTGTCGCTTTTAGCGGCCCGGTAAGAGGTGATTTGAATGGATGTCTTCGTCCCGATTTTTAAGTTTGCCACATCGGTTTCCGGAATTTTGGCAGCGATTTTTAACTGGCGGATGTTTTCTATTTCCATAATCGGCTGGCCGGGAGTTGCAAGATCGCCTACTTCCACAAGTTTACGGGTTACCCAGCCGTCAAAAGGGGCTTTCAAAATACTGTAACTAAGAAGTGCTTCGATTTCCTTTTTCATCTCATAGGCGGTTTGGCGGCGGGCTTCAGCGCTGGCAAACATGGCGTTCATATCATCCAATTCCTTTTGAGTGGCGGCTTTTTTTGTAAAAAGAGATTTTATCCGCTTTAAATTAACCCCGGCGTTTTGGTAATGAACCTCAGCCTCGGCAATGGTCGCTTCCGCTTGCGACCGTTTTGCTTTTAGATCGTTGCTGCGCAGTTTTACCAGTAATTGGTTTTTTTTAACCGCCTGGCCTTCTTCAACATATATATTCTCTACCAACCCGCTAATTCGGGTAGAAAGATGCACTTTTTCCAACGGCTCTACGGTTCCGGAATAACTGTTTATTCCGGCAACCGGCTGCATGGTAACCCGGCTTACGCTAACCGGAACGGGTTTCAGATTTTCATCTTGATATGCTTGCTCGTTGCCACCGCAGCTTGCCAGTACTATATGTATTAAGAGAATACTCGAAATTTGCACTAGTCTTTTTTTAAGCACGGGTAAACTCCTGTGTTTTTTATTCTTCTT